>NZ_LOHE01000061.1 GCF_001559865.1 Abyssisolibacter fermentans | reverse complement strand
CATTTAATATTGCAATTTATATATAATAACTTAATATTTCTATATATTGTATTTATTGTTTTAATATGATACACTAAAAAAAACTATTGTCTACATATATAATTTATACAATAAGAAAGTGGTGGTGTAAATTAAATTTAACTTCAAAACAATACTAGTTTATGCTATGGTAACACTCACTTTAATACTATTAACTAGTTGTACATTAAATAAAGATAAAACAACTGTTAATGAAATTGAATATTTAAAACAAAAATCAATCTCTGTAAGTTTAGCAACATATACAGGAACTAAAAATATACTCGTTAATAATTCTACTGAAAAATCAAGAGACTATCTTTTAGATACAATGTTTAGAAATACAAACAAAGAAGTGTTAATAGAAAAAATAGATTTAAACTCTTTTGAAAAAAAAGATAAAAGGATAATTATTACTATAAGTATTCAAGAAAAACCTTTTAAATCAATATTGTTCCATCAATTTATATATGAATTTATAAATGATAAGTGGGTAATTGTTGATTTTGCTTTAGATGCATGAAACTAATCTCCTAGCAAATAATTATACAACTTTTGTTGATGAAGGTGATAGAACATCAATTGATACATAAGGGTTATCTCAAAGACATTTTAGACAACCCTTTTTGTTTTGATTATTCTTATATCTTCATTTTTTAGCAACATATAATTTCTTTGATGCATCTATAGTAGCAAGATAAACATTTGTTATGTCATCTATATTGTACATAGAAAGATTATTCATAAGCCACTCTTTATCCACTCCTGATTTTATTAAATTTTCATCAAATGCTTTACCATCATTTATAACTACTAAAGGTAAATCTACAGGTTTACTAGATAACATAACATCTATTGGGGTAACTGGTCTATGCGATTCTTTTTTTATAATACTAAAATGACCATTAGGTTCTAGAATTGCGTATTTAACTTCTGAAATATCAAAAATATTTTTAATCCTTAACTCAGTCAATAGTAAGTCAATGTTTATGAAATGTTTTTTTAGATTATTTCTGATTATTTTGCCATCATCTATTAAAATTACAGGTTTTCCATTTAAAAAAAGTGATAATTTTTTATTTTTTAATGATATCAAAATAAATATACAATGCCACAAGAATAAAGTTAATAATGGAACTATAATGTATTTAAACGAAATTTCACCGTCTAGCAATGGAGCAACTGTAAGAGCTCCCAATAACCATGCCAATACAAAATCATATGCAGTAAGCTGATTTACAGCTCTTTTTGGTATATACTTTCCTACAAAAAAAACTATTATCCCGACTATAAGTGTTCTTATTACATACCCAAATAATGAAATATTTTTTATAACTCCAAAAACCTGCGTCATAAGTTTTCTCCTACTAATTTATATATAAATCTTTATTAGAAGTTAAAACTCCTAAATAAATATCATTTAATTCATTAGATTTAAGTTCGTTCTGAATCCAATCATAGTTTAATCCATTCTTTTTAAGTATTTTTTCATCTATTTTTCCTTTATATATAAGAATTTGAGGTAAAATTTCTTGTGTAGTTTTGATTCCCATATCTAGTTTAGTTACAGGATGATTATTGCTATTGACAGCTGAGCTAAAATCACCTGTAGATTCAGCAATTAAATAATCTACTTTTTCAAGATTAGGTACATCTTTTTGCCTTAATATAGAAAATAAATTATCAACTGTTAGCTTTGCTTTTAACAGATTATTCTTTTTTATCTTGCCATTTTTGACTAGTATTATAGGCTTTTGAGAAACCATAGATGGAACTTTAAAATACAAGTACGATATAATAAAATTAATGAAAGTGTACACGATAATTATAGCCATAGCATCTACTAATCTTGATTTAGGACTGACCATACGAGAAGCTGCAATATGGCTAATGCCTGCAGCCATTAAAAAGTTATATGAAGTTACTATACCAGGCTGACGAAATCCCATTATCTTAGTTGAACCAAATAACATAAAATATAAAATAGATGTCCTAATAAATAATTCTAATATACCTAATTTTTCACCTTCAAAAAAAATCGTATTTATATCCATAAAATCACCTTTTATACATAATCCCAGATAAATTAAGATAAGTTCAAAAATAACATTGAACTTATCTTTATTTATCTATATATTTTTTTATTTTACGTTATACATCCCATGACTATTCATATAATTAAAAAGTTCTTCACCATGTCTTTGTTCATCTTGTTGAATATGCTGCATAGCCTGCCGAACTATAGGATTAGCTGATTCAAAAACATCAATATCATATGTTCCTGAAACATACTTCTCAGTAGATAATAAATCGGTACAAAGTACTTTATCACTTTGATTATTCATAGTTCCTTGCAGATTATTCTTAATTGTAGCTTGTTGAGCCTGTTGACCATGGCTTAAATTTGGCTGTTGTCCTTGAAGCATTTGATTAATAATATCATAGTGATGTTGTTCTTCTCCAGCAATTTTTGTAAATAGTTGCTTCAACTCAGCATCTTGAGCCTGCTGTGCGTAGTTTTTATATTTTTGAACACAAATTTCCTCTTGAACTTTTCCATCCTCTAAAAACATTCTTTCTTTTTGACTAAGTTGTATTTGCATAATAATTCACCTCCAAAGGTAGTTTTAGTAAATCATTGCAATAATATTCAACAAATAATTGTTATTTCAAATTAATAAAATTTTATAATCTACACATACTAGATTTTAAAGTTTAATATTTTAAGGAGGTAATCAATATGACTACAATAAATAAACTTGAACAGGCTTTAGCAAGCGTTCAAGGTTTAGCCGCTCAATTAAAAACATTTTCATTGGATACAAACGATCAACAAGCTAAGCAAACTTTTAAACAAATGTCTCAAACAGCTGAAAATATAGCTCAGACACTTCAAAGTAGAGTTGATTTTGTAAAATCAGAGGAGCCTCAATATAGGGAATAATATTTTATTAAATACTGCTTACACGTATGTAAGCAGTATTTTTTTATCTTGATTTTATTTACACTGTTTTTGTAATGATAATATTATGCATTCTCCAACTCCTAAACCAATATTATCTCTTCTGGTATTACCTTATACCATGAGAACAATTCAACATCAATACTACCATTAAAATCTTTTTCTACAGGCTTAATCATACATATTCGACTTCTGAACCCATTAACGCCATTATTTTTATCTGATTTAAAAAGCATCATGGTTGATGAAGATTTATGAACTGGTCTTTCTTCCAAATATTCTTTAGTATAGAATTTAAGTTGTATATCATCCTCAGCTTCATATTCAACTAATGCTAAGTTCATTCCTCTAGGGCAAATATCTTTTAGATTATCCTTATAATCTTCTTTCAACTGCTTAATCTGTTCCTTTGGAAAATCTTTCATTCGCTCATTAAACTTATGCTCTACATCTTCCCAAATATCATAATGCTGCATTTCATCAATATAAAAAACACGATTTTTATTTTCTATGGAATCATAAAAATAAAATTTATTATCTTTTTTCACTTCATTGAAATCTAGACACATTGGTTTGTTTATTAGTACTTCCTTAACATCTTGACTAACTTTTAAAGTAATATCTAATTCCTTTGACAAGTCTATTGTAGGAAATTCTTCGCTTTTTTCTTGTTCATAAGCTACAATAACTATATCAGCTAAGCTAACTTCATCCCAATTAGTTGTATCCATTCCATTTTCAATAAAGTGCTGTAACAGCATATGCCCTTCATATTTCATATCATATATACGGCTTGTGCTTGAAGAATAAAATGTCATCTTTTGTTTTTGAATTATCATTTCAGCTATATTTATATGAGAAAAACGCTTTTTGTTGTTAATATTATTAATCTTTTCATCTCTATTTGAACTATACTCTGTTCTCTCTTCTAAATCTACTTTTTCATCAAAATATATCGCCCATAATACATTTCTATGTTCTTCCATGGTTATAGAAGTTAATTGAACATCAATTCCTCTAATCTTTACTATCTTATTTATGAAAACTTCTTTCTTAGGTAAAAGCATTTTTTGTTTTAAATCTTTTAGAAACATATTTTTCCCCTCCATTAATATAAACAATCTTTATCTGGCTTTTTAATATTTAAGAATCATTACTTACAATATGTTCTTATTAGCCACCTTAACCATCTCAGGTGGCATACTATTATTTAATCTCCATACAAAGCTTATGGGTCTGTTGCCTTGGTGACTTACGTATTCTGCTGTTCCTAGATATGTGTATGGTCCTGTTATATTATTCAAGTTTTTGTACTCTCTTACAAATAATAATACTTTGCTTCCTAACCTTCTATGATTTATATATCTTTGTCCTGTTGGACTGTTAACGGACGTTGTACTCTGGCTTTGCCAGTGAAATAAATGTTCATTGATTGCATAGTCTTCGTATAAGGTTGATGGTGAAAAGTCTTTTTCACTCTTGTTCAATGTTATGAAAAATGCATCTATATTTCTTTCTTTGAAATACTTCACTCCTGCTTGCAGAGTTGGACTTTGAACTTCGTTGTAGTCTCCTAATCCTGCTAGTATTTGATCTCTTGTATACATACAGTGTAAATCTAAAGGACATTCATAACCTATATCTATTTTTTTATCTACAAAATGTATATTGTTGTAGTTGTATTTTAATATTTCTATTATCTCTTCTTTCATTTCTCTATTTTGCTTTAGTTTATTTATGCCTTCTTCTATAGAAGCAAAGTTCATTTTAGCTGGATGCTTTGTATAGAAAGTATAATATAGCATATTTTTCATTAACTTTTCTTCTTGATAATTGAAATCATTTTTAAAAACTAAACTATCACTCAATAAATTTATGCTGTATTTAATAAACCTTCTGGAATTAATATGAAACAGATTTTTTAACCTCTTTACTATCAATTCTTCATCTACATTACTAATACATTCACACAAACCACTCTCTACTATCATTCTGTAAAAGCTTCTTTTTCCTGTTCCTCCATAGAAATCAACTACCGATATATGATGATGATTTAAGAAATTCTCTAATGTAAGCTTCATCTCTGTATCCGTTTCAAAACTTTGCATCATACTTATCAATTTTGCTTTAGTATTAATTGCTTGTTTTATATTGTTTAAAATATACTCTTTTGCTTGCTTTTCTAATTGAATATGACAACCCTTTGGCAAATTTATAAACCCGTTTTCAATATAATATTTTACTGAATGTTTTGTTTTTCCTAACAATACTTGAAATTTTTCTTCAAAATTATAACTTTTATGTGCTTGTCCCACAAAATCTAGTACTGTTAAACATTCTTTTCCCTCATGAAGTCTAAGACCTCTACCAAGCTGTTGCAAGAATACTGTTAAACTCTCTGTTGGTCTTAAAAATAAAACTGTATTTATTGCTGGAATATCTATACCTTCATTATATAAATCAACTACACATATATAGTTTATTTCTCCAGTTTCTAATTTGTGCTTTGCTAATTTCCTTTCTTGAGGTAATGATTGTCCTGTTAAATACATTGATTTAAGTCCCTTATTATTGAAGAAGTTTGACATATATTGTGCATGTTTAATACTTACACAAAAGCATAATGCCTTTACTTCATTCATATCTGTTACATACTTTTTAATACTATTATATATCTGTATTGACCTCATATGATTATCTGTATATAGATTAGTTAATTCATTTGTGTCATAACCTTTCCTTCCAAATTTCAACTTTGATAAATCGACATTATCAGCTACACTAAAATATTGAAATGGGCATAGAAGTTTTCTGTCTATTGCTTCTGTCAATCTTATTTCTGCTGCTATTTTATTATCAAAATATTTTTGTATATCCTTGTTATCCATCCTCTCTGGTGTAGCTGTAAGTCCCAATAATATCTTTGGCTTATAATACTCTAACAATTTTTTATACGATGGTGCAGCTGCATGATGAAATTCGTCTACTATTATAAAATCATAATAATCTGATGTAGTCTTGTCATATAGCTTCGAACTATTAAAACTCTGTATACTGATAAATAAGTGGTCTAATGAACTAGGTTTATTCTGTCCAACAAACATATCCCCAAAATTTCCATCTTTAAGTATTGCTCTAAAAGTATCTCTACTTTGCTTCAATATTTCTTCTCTATGTGCTACAAATAATAATCTTTTACTTTGATTATCTCTCACAAATCTTTTATAATCGAAAGCCGATATTACTGTTTTACCTACTCCTGTTGCTGCTACTATTAAATTCTTATTTCTACTAAATATTTCTCTTTCTGCCTGAAGTTGTTCTAGTATCTGCTTTTGATAGTAATATGGTGTTATATCTAACATAAAATTAACTTCACTATCAGTCCTATTATTCTTTTTTAATGCTTGTCGTAATTTCTCTTTATCATTTTCATCTTTACCTGAAAACCCAATAAATTCTCCATCATTCCAATAGCTCTCAAAGGTAGCTCCAAATTTTTTTATTATATCAAATGAATCCTTCTCTGTAACCTTCATATTCCATTCTAAACCACTTGTCACTGCTGGATTTGATAGATTTGATGAACCTATGTACGCTGTTGTAAAGCCTGTCTCTCTCTTAAACATATATGCTTTAGCATGTAATCTAGTCCTCTTAATATCATATGATATCTTTATTTCTACGTTCTTTAATTTACTTAGCTCAAGTATCGCTTTAAAATCTGTTGCTCCCATATAAGATGTAGTTATTATTCTAACTTTAGTATCATTTCTTTTTGTTAACTCCTTCAACTCATCATATATAAGTCTTATACCACTCCATTTAATAAAAGAAACCAACATATCTATAGAATCACAGGATAATATCTCCTTCTTAAACTCACTAATGAGACTTGGTTCTTTTGACGCTCCTGTAAAAAGAGAACATTGAGATAGTGATGTAGTGGGTCTTACTGGTCTTTGTTTATTATTTATACTCCTAATTGAATTTATCTTTGAATATAAAGCAGTTAAAATCTCCGCCTCTTCACTTATTTCATATTCCTTCAAAGATTGTTCATTTGATATCATGCTAAGCTTATCTATAATCTCATTACATGCTTTTATTTGCTTTAATAATATTTCTTTTTCATTCAAGTTTGTTTTTGTTTTATTATCTCTTATATAACTAAGACCTCTTTTAATGACTTCGCTAACATATTTTGAAAGAACTGTTTTAGCTTCTTCAACATCTATCTTATCTTTATCTATATACATATCTTTTAACTCATATAGTCTACTATTGAGCTCCTTACTTATAACCTCCTCGTAAATTCCCTCTTTCATTAGAACACCCCTTTAATAAACTAATAATAGTTGATTACCAAATGCTACACTAATCATAAATACTACATTTAAATGTATTGAAATACATCAGTTTCCCCCATATATATGTTGCAAAAATTACGCAATATAGTCATTAGGGAACACTCTAATGTTTCTTTGAAAGCGTGACTTTAAGAGTTCGTTTCTCCATCGCTTCTACTCAAATCAAAAGAAACGAACTCTTGTCGGAACCGTCAAAGATTATTAGAAGGTTCCCCTCGCCCAAAATTAATGAGCCAAAACAATGATAGTTATCCACATTTTTTTATTTGCATTTTGCAACTCCTATAAACTAATAGCTTATCTACTTAATTCACACCTTAAAAATATCTCATCCTTCGATTCTAAACCTATTACTTTTATATCAAACCCACAACTTGTATATAATTTTATAGCAGCCTTATTCTCAGGATGTAGACTTAGCCATATTTCTTTGTTATCGTAATTATCTTTTATCAAGTTTATTATTTTTTTTAATGCTACTTTTCCATACCCTTTTCTTTGATGTTTTTTATCTATCATAAATCTTGTAAGATTCATATCCCCATCATCATCTAATACATATGCTACAAAACCTATGACTTCTTGTTCGTGATATACTGCAAAGTTTTCCATGTTTTTAATGAATTTTGATTCTGCAATTGAATATAAGTTGGATGGTAAGTAATCTTTTTGTTGTTCATCTAATTCTAGCTTTATGCAAGCCTTCCAATTATCTTTAGTTACTTTTTTTATTGTTACGTTCATAAAAACTCCTCTCATATTATGTAATAAAACCTATATTACTTTTTTTACTATCTATACAATATATAAAAAAAGTCATCTAAATAATTATCACTTAAAACGACTGTTAAATCTATAGTCTTCTATAATGTTCATCCTTATAATCATATTTTTCATTTATTGCTTTTTCTAGTTCCTTTAGTATAATTTCTTTATCTTTTGGAAAAACACCACCCAAAGCAACATAATTAGATGCATGATTACTTCTGAATACACAATTGGTTAATTTAAGATTTTTAATTAGGTGCTTAGTCTCTATCATTATTTCATTTGGGTTTAGCAACTCAACCTTACCAGCTTTTATATCTTCATATATTTGAGTTTCTGGGTGTATTAATAATGTTAATAGTGCAAAATAATCAGGATCAATTTCATTTAATACTCTTGCAGATTCTTCTGCATGCTCTTTCCATTTTTCTTTGCCACCTAAACCTGATATAATCATCACTGATAGTTTTATACCTGAAGAAACAACTTTTTTACCTGCCTTAACTATTTCGCTTGAAGATACACCTTTATTTACACATTTTAAAATCTCGTCACTTCCTGATTCTATTCCTAGATAAATTATTCCTAGTCCTAATTGTTTTAATTCTCTAAGCTCTTCTACTGTTTTTCTTAATATATTTTTGGGTGATCCATATATACCTATACGTTCACATTCAGGAAACAATTCTTGTATTTTAACCAAAATCTTTTTTAGTTCTTCATTTTTTAATATCAGTGCGTCTCCATCTGCTAAAAATATTCTTTTGACACATTTATAGTTACGCCTTGCTTCAATTAGATCTTTTATTACATCATCTATCTTTCTTACCCTAAATTTTTTGCTTTTATACATATTGCAAAAAGTACATTTATTATGTGAACAACCTATTGTTACTTGAATAATAAGGCTGTAAGCTTCACTTGGAGGCCTGTATACTATTCCTTCATATTTCATTGTTATCACTCCTTCCCAGTTGTACAAGCTGTCACAGACAAAACTAGTCCTTTAATCTTTCATATTATCCCCCTCTTTCAAAACCTTAACTCCCTCATAATCATCTATTATACTTAATAATTCCTTTTCACTCTTAACATTCATTATTTTGTTTCTAAAATCATCCTCCATAAAAAACTTAGATAATCTAGATAATGTTTCTAGATGGAACCCCCTTATCTACTTTATTTTGGATATTTCAATCTCGTCTAACAACTTTTCGACATCATGCTTTTTGCAAAGGTCATCGGAAAAAGCAGTTGCACTTCCACAAGTAACTCCCCATTTAAATGCTTCTATAATATCTGAAGTATTAATATAATTTGCTAGAAAGCCTCCAATAAGCGAATCACCAGCCCCAACTGAATTCTTTACTATGTCTTGTGGTACTTTTGCATGATATACTCCTTCATCACAAATCAAAAGCGCTCCTTCACCAGCCATTGAAATGATTACATTTCGAGCTCCCATTTGTATTAATTTCTCAGCATAATATATAATTTCTTCTTTATTGACTATTTCAGTATCAAATATCTCACTTAGCTCATATTTGTTCGGCTTTATTAAAAACGGATTGTACTTTAAAGTTGATATTAATGCATCACCTGTTGTATCAACAACTACTTTCACCTTATTTTTCAAACATATTTTCTGAACCTGGCTATAACAGTCTCTAGGAAGAGTTTTTTGAATGTTTCCTGCAAGAACAACAAAATCATCCTTTGTTAATCTTTCAACTTCCTTAAATAACTTGTTCAGGTCGTCTTCTTTTATTTCAGAACCTGAACAGTTTATCTCCGTCTCTTCATCGGTTTTAAGCTTTACATTAATACGCGTATCACCTTCTACTCTTATAAATCCAGTATCAACCCCCTCATTTTCTAAAAATTTGCTAATATATTCTCCTGTAAATCCACCTATAAAACCCAGTGCTTTACTTTTTACGTTTAAATTATTTAATACTCTTGATACATTGATTCCCTTTCCACCAGGATATTTATAGTCCTCTTTTACTCTATTAACTTCTCCAAATTTAAAATTATCTACTTGAAGAATGTAGTCTATAGACGGATTAAATGTTATGGTATATATCATTATTCTGTCACAACCTTTATTCTAGTTTTTTCTAGGTACCTTTCATGATTTTCAGATTTTGAATTAGTTATAATCGTTGCTAGTCCTATATCTGAAACTTTTACAAAATTAACTTCTCCAAATTTGCTTTCATCAGCTAATACAAATGCTTCTTTTGATAGTTTCATAATGCTTTCCTTCAGTATCGCTTCCTCGGAGTCAGGTGTGGTAAATCCATACTCTAGATGTATACCGTTAATCCCAATAAAGCACTTATCAAATCTAAATCTTTCTAGATTTTTTAAAGCATCTATTCCGACAGCCGCTTTAGTTCTTGCTTTAATTCTTCCTCCAAGTATATATGCATCAATATCTTGTTCTACAAGGGCATCAATATGTTTAAGGCCATTTGTAACCACAACGATATCTTTTTTATCTATATATTGAATCATCTCAAAGATAGTAGTACCAGCATCTAGATATATACAGTCTCCTTCTTCAATCAAAGCTGAAGCATATTTAGCTATTTTTGATTTTTCACTAATATTTTTAACTTGTTTTTCTTTATAGCTTGGCTCATTAAGTCTTCCCTTTAATAAAGTTGCTCCACCATGAATTCTTTTGAGTTCATTAATACCTTCAAGATACGTTAGATCACGTCTTATGGTAGATTCTGAAGTTTTTGTGAATTTTACAAGCTCATTTATCTTAACTATCCCTTTATTTTTCAATATTTCTAATATCATTCGTTGTCTTTCTTCAGTTAACATATTAATCACCTCCTATTACATCTTAGTGTTATTATAATTCAAAAACAGTCATAATCCAACCATTTTCTTTTACATTCAGTCAAATGTCTATCGCTTAATCTAATTTTTCTTTCATTTTCAGTCATGATTATTATTGTCATTTAATATATAATTTGATACTTGATGGATTTTATCACAAAAAAATAAAAGGGTATATAACCCTTTCAATGTCAATTGAAGCATTGTTATTTTTACTCATTTATTTCAACAGTTCAACTCCTCGAGTTCTATAGAACCGATATCTATATCACGAGTCTTTTTAAACCCTTATCTTTTCTGAATTTTATTACACATCTTTTCATTCCATCTCCATATATTCCATCCACATATTTTCTTTTGAACCTCATATTCATATACATCTGACCCTCTATCTCACGGCTAAATAAATTTAAATTGCCTCCTGAGCATCATTTCCTACAAACTGACTATTATATAAATCTGCATAAAAGCCCTGTTGATTTAGTAGTTCTTCATGTGTTCCTTTTTCAATAATATCTCCATCATTCATTACTAATATGACATCTGCATCTTTTATAGTTGAAAGCCTATGTGCTATAACAAAGCTTGTTCGCCCCTTCATAAGTGTATGCATTGCTTTTTGAATATAAATCTCTGTTCTTGTATCCACACTACTTGTAGCTTCGTCAAGTATTAGTATAGCTGGATCAGCTAATATTGCTCTAGCTATAGTTAAGAGCTGTTTCTGACCTTGTGATATATTATTGGCTTCTTCATTTAATACAGTATCATATCCATCTGGAAGAGTTCTAATAAAAAAGTCTGCATTTGCTGCTTTTGCAGCAGCTATTATTTCTTCTTCTGTAGCATCTTGTCTACCATATGCTATATTATCCCTTATAGTTCCATTAAATAGCCATGTGTCTTGTAAAACCATACCAAATATGCTTCTTAAAGCTCCTCTTTTAAAATCTCTAATATCCAATCCATCTATTGTTATTGATCCATCATTTATTTCATAGAACCTCATCAGTAAATTTACAAGTGTTGTCTTTCCTGCTCCTGTAGGACCTACTATAGCAACTGTATCACCTTGTTTAACATCAATGTTCATATTTTTTATTAATGTAACATCTTCTTTATAACCAAACTTAACATTTTTAAACACAACTTCACCTTTTAGCTTTTTAGCTATTTTATTGTTTTCACTATCAGGTATCTCTTCAATTTCATCTAATATTTCAAAAACACGCTCTGCTGATGCTATAGTTGATTGAATAATATTTGCTATATTTGCGGTTTGTACTATCGGTTGACTAAAGTTTCTGGAATATTGCAAAAATGCTTGAATATCTCCTAGTTTAATAGAATTCTTAATCATTAGTATTCCTCCACCAATACATACAAATACATATCCCAAATTATTTACGAAACGCATTAAAGGCATAATGATTCCTGATATAAATTGTGCCTTCCATCCTGAGTTATATAATTCATCATTAAACTTTTCAAAATTTTCTATAGATTTTTCTTCGTATCCAAATGCTTTTACTATTTTATGTCCCGTATACATTTCTTCTACATGTCCATTGATCTGACCAAGTACCTTTTGTTGTGATTTGAAATATTTTTGAGACCTTTTTGCTACACTTTTTGTTATAAATATACTTAGTGGCAATGTTATTACTACAACCAATGTTAGTAAAGGACTTATAGATAACATCATAACTATTACTCCAATAATAATTATAGCTGATGTTATTAACTGAATAATACTTTGTTGTAATGTGTTGCTGATGTTATCTATATCATTAGTTACTCTACTTAAAATTTCTCCATGTGTATGAGCATCGTAGTATTTTAAAGGTAATTTAGTTAATTTTCCACTTATTTCCTGACGCATATCATATACCGTTTTTTGAGCTAAGCTAGCCATTATATACCTCATAATATATGTGAATAAGGCACTAATGATATATAACCCTGCAAGAACCAAAAGTATATTTAATATATATGAAAAATCAACAGAAACACTAGAATCTCCTTTAAGCCTTTTATTAAAAACTTCAAACAATTCTGATGTTGCGAGTCCCATAATTTTAGGACTTAATATACTAAATACAGTTGAAAATATAGATAATATAACGCAAGCTATTATACTAAATCTCCTTGGCTTTAGGTATTGTAGAAGTCTCTTAAAAGTACCTTTAAAATTTTTAGCTTTCTGAACGGGCATCATCATTGCACCATTTCTTCCATGTCCTCTTTTATTTGTATTACTACCTTTATTTATCATGCCAATTCCTCCTCTGAAAGCTGTGATAATACTATTTGTTTATATACTTCACAGGAATTTAATAATTCTTTATGGGTTCCTATATCGGCTATTTTGCCATTTTCAAGAACTATTATTCTATCAGCATTCATTACTGTAGTTACTCTTTGTGCAACTATCAATACAGTATCATTCTTAATTTCTTTATTAAGAGCATTTCGTAATTTAGCATCTGTCTTAAAATCTAAGGCTGAAAAACTATCATCAAATATATATATTTCCGGTTTTTTAACTAATGCCCTCGCTATTGATAATCGTTGTTTTTGTCCTCCTGACAGATTATTACCTCCTTGAGCTATATTTGAATGATATTTATCTGCCATACTGCTAACAAATTCATCTGCTTGCGCTATTTTAGCAGCATGGATAACTTCTTGTTCGCTAGCATCTTCCTTACCAAATCTTATGTTATCGATTATATTTCCTGTGAAAAGTACTGCTTTTTGTGGAACTAATCCTATTTTTCTTCGTAAGGCAGCTTGAGATATTTCTCTTACATCAACACCATCTACTAACACACTTCCACTACTAACATCATAAAATCTAGTGATCAAATTTATTAGTGTTGATTTACCGGAACCAGTACCCCCAATTATTGCTGTTATTTCTCCTGGGTTTGACTTAAACGAAATATTTTCTAAAGCAGGTCCTTCTGCATTACTATATCTAAATGTTACATCTTTAAACTCTAAATAACCTCGTAATTTTTCATTTGTATTGTCTTCCTTAACATCCACAATTTTATTATTGTCTATAATAGGATCTTTTATATTTGACTGGATATTAAGTACCTCATTAATCCTTACTGCTGAAGCAGATGCTCTTGGTATCAAAATAAATACCATTGATAGCATAAGCAATGACATCATTATTTGTGTTGCATATTGTATAAATGCCATTAAATCTCCTACCGGCATTATTCCAGCATTTATTTTAAATGAACCAAACCAAATTATTGCTATAGACGTAATATTAAATAAAAGTGACATAATAGGCATTAATGCTGCCATAATTTTATTAACCTTAATAGAAATATCGGTCAATTCCCTGTTTGATTGTTCAAACCTTCTTTTTTCATGATCTATTTTATTAAATGCACGAATTACTCTAATCCCTGTTAGTCTCTCTCTTAAAACTAAATTTAATTTATCTAGCTTTACTTGCCTAGCATTAAACATTGGCATACTTTTAGTGACTACAATAGCTATTATTATACCTAATGCGATTACAACAAAAATAATCACTAATGACAGCGAGGGATTTTTAGAAACTGCCATAATAATTCCGCCAACAGCCATCAATGGTGCTCTAACAAATATTCTAAGCATAGCTATAATCGCGTTTTGAATTTGTGTAACATCATTTGTAGTCCTAGTTATTAATGAAGCTGTACCTATCTCATCAAATTCATTTAAAGAATAACCTTCGACTTTTTTAAAAATTTTATTCCTTAAGTTTCTAGCAAATCCATTTCCTACTTTTGCACCTAAATAACTTGTATATAAAGCTGCTGCTATACCTAAACTTGCAACTCCAAGCATTATAATACCTACTTTTATGATATAGTTAATATCATGATTTACAATACCAATATCAACTATATTAGCCATTAATGTAGGTAAAAATAATTCTGAAAGTGCCTGTATGAGTGTAAAAATAATTATCATAACCACTGATACCTTAAAAGGTTTCAGACCTTTAAACAACTTTAGCATTTAAATTTCTCCTTCCCATAGCAATTAGTCTATTAATTTTCTAATTTTTTATATTCATTAATGTCAGTTATTGAACATACTACAATTTATCAAAAATCACTTGTATTTCTTCAAAGTTTTTTTGTAACTTTATAATATCGTCATCATTTAATCCCTTTAGATTATTAGATATTGCCTTCTTTATATCTTGTTTTCTAATTTCTATAATTTCTTTACCTTTTTCTGTTATAAATAGTTTTATTATACGTCTATCTTTTTCGTCATTTTCCCTTTCAATTAAGCCTTCTTCTATTGCTTTATTAACCATTTTTGATAAATTTGGTTTTGATATCATTAGGTTTTTACAATAAAATTTCATAGGTTTACCGTCATTTTTATTTACCATTGACACCAATTGAATATGCCTCATAGATTCTTTTTTAAAGACTCCTTTAAAAAGTTTCCTATGAAACATTGGCAAAATATTCAATATATATTCACCTATTTCTTCTCTTCTCATAATTATATACATCCCTTTCATCAGCGATTTTTTATTATTCTATAGTCATAGGGATAACAGTTAACTACAAATCACGTGGAGGTAAGTTGTCTGCTCCAAATATCGAGCGATTGCATAATTTTATATCTGTAGCTTGTCTTTTCAAGTACAAATAAGTGTGGTAAAAAATCACGCAGACTTATCGTTGTATAAACATTAATAGTTTATTGCTAAGCAATTAGTCAATGCTGTCTATCCCTGTAATTCTTTGAAAAGAATTTTCCTTATGACTGCTGTGGAATTGATGTCCACAAAACTTTTCTTGTTGTATTGCTTCAAATAACAATAAAAGTATACTACCTACAAACACCATCGCTTTTCTATCTATACGAAAAGTTTAAGAAAGCTACTATTATCTATTTCAGAATTCAACTTCCTATTTAGTTGCATTATATAATAGTTGCGTTATATAATAGTTGTAATGTACAACTATACTATTACAATACATGTTTTTTGTCAATATATTTTTTTTAAAAAATAGCTACGTTTTAAATAAAATGACGCAATACGAGTATGATTTCCAAAAATAATAAATAACACATTTGAAATTCTTTATATTTAGCATAAAAAAAATTCATAATAAGTTCCCTTTATATCATCTCTATTTCATTTAAAACATTCATTACAATATCTGTATCAAAAGAACTCAGCAAAGCTAGAACTTAGTAGAAAATTAACAACAACTCCAATATATAAGACAAAATTTAATGATTAAAAACAATAACAATAGTTATTTTATGTATACTAACAGGAAAAAATGTGAGTAAGTATCCAGAATGTTAGGAAGGGAAACTACAAGAAGTACTTACATTACAGCCGGTGGAATCACCATAAAGCTTTAAGCAAATTACATATAAAAAAAGCCTCCTAAATTAAGAGTAGAAAATTATGCTCAAAATTTAATTTTTACCATAATTTAAAGCAAGTTAATTAATGATTAGCCAAAACAAAAAGATTATATTGAAAATTAAAACTTTTGAGCACAGATTATTTTACACTACAACCTAATCCTTGAAATTTACATCTTTTTCATTTAAACTTATATTATACATGTCAATTATCTTCTCTATAGTTTTCTGTCAATTACTATTATGTTGGATAATTATATATATAAAAAATGACTTTTGGTATTTTTTATTTTTTTGATTATTTTTGCCTACTAAAATTATACTCTAAGCCATATCAGTTTTTAACTTATATTGCTTTCCTTATTCATATAAAATACTACGAGCAGAGTGCTCTACAACTTATTCTTCGTTTAGATTATCAAACCACTTTATTTTTTACATACAACAATATAACACGTATATTTTTAAGCTTCTTCAAGCTTAAAACCATTACATTGTAAAACAGGCATTACAAATAAAAAACCTACACCTGGCTTGTTATTAATATCACCAAGTTTTTGCTTTAATTGTGCCATAACTTGATTTAATTTTTCTTCATCTCTTATTACACTTATTACTGTCTTATTATAAGGTTTATGTCCTTCTAGTATCATTCTCATATTAGAAAAAAGTACTCTATTTACATCATGTTCTAACAATACTTTACCCATTCCCATACTGTCAATGGCTGTAGCTCCTATACCTGCATTATAAAATAATTGGTGTATTTCTTCTATCATGCTAATATCATTTAAAACAAAGAAAAGTGCATACATTCAAAAATCCTCCCTTTTGTTTGCTTAATTACACACTAAAATTTTTTCTATAAAATCTTTTATAAGTTTTTTTAACTATTCTATATTAGTTGTGTTGTATAATAGTTATGTTTTATAATAGTTATGTTTTATAATAGTTATGTTTTATAACCATTATATTGCAATAGTTTTTTTCTGTCAATACTTAATTTCTAGTTTTAAAAATATAAACTTATTTATGAAAAATTATATATAAGAATTATAATTAATAAGTTTAAAAAATATATTTATCTTTAAGTCAAAAACATATTATTCCAAACTATATATGTAAGTAATAATTGTTTTTATTCAAAAATTAAGAAATATTTCAGGAAAACTTTCTTAGTTTACTACATTAACTTGCTTAAAATAACCATGTTTTGTATAATGAGATAAGATTATCATGTTTTAGTATAGGAGGTTTTTTATGAATTACGAAGTTTTATATAAAGGTTCATTTCCAATGATTAAAGTTAACTTAATTAAAGGTGAAAGTATTAAGGCTGAATCAGGTGCAATGGTAGCTATGTCTAGTACTGTAGATGTTGAAGGTAAACTAGAAGGTGGATTATTAAAGGGAATTGGTAGAAAATTATCAGGAGAAAAATTCTTTTTCCAAACTTTAAAAGCTAACAGGGGTAATGGAGAAGCATATTTTGCTGCATCCTCACCTGGTGGAGTATTGGTATTAGATCTTGATGGAATGAATGAATACATATTGCAAAAAGATGGCTTTTTAGCCTCAACTGAAGATGTAACAATTGATTCTAAAGTTCAAAATCTAGCAAAAGGTCTTTTTTCAGGAGAAGGATTCTTTGTTTTAAGAGTTAGTGGAAAAGGGACTTTATTTGTAAGTTCTTTTGGAGAAATTCATGAAATTGACATACCTGCTGGAGAGGAATATATTGTTGACAATGAACATTTAGTAGCTTGGCCTAGTACTGTACCTTATACTATTGAAAAAGCTTCTAGCGGATGGATTTCTTCTTTTACTTCAGGCGAAGGTTTAGTATGTAAATTTACTGGACCTGCAAAAATTTATATTCAAACGCGAAATCCTTCCAGCTTTGGACATTGGATGAAATCTATTATTGGTCAATAAATTTTAAGAAACTGGGTAGTTCTTTACCCAGTTTTTATAAGCATGAAATCATATAAAATTACTTATAAATTGTTTTATATACTTTATTGGAACAGCCAAGTTAAGATTCTGACCTTCATCAAAGCCTGCTGATGTAATTCCTATAAGCTCTCCTTTCATGTTTAACAATGCTCCGCCTGAACTGCCAGATGATATAGGTGCTGTGATTTGTATCATATTTAAATTATCAAAGCTTCTAAATCCTGATATGATACCATCTGAAACTGTGTTAAATAAGCCTAATGGACTACCAATCGTGACAATCTTCTGACCTCTTATCAAATTAGAATCTTTACTACATGGTATTGCTTTTGTATGTCTATTAACTTTTATCAATGCAAGATCATAATCAGTATGATATTTGATCAATTTATATGTTTTATACTCATTTGCATCATTTTCGAATAATACACCATAAGCTACACCTTTTGATACAACATGAAAATTTGTAATTATATATCCATCATCTCTTATAAGTACACCTGAACCTCCGCCCTTTAACTTACCTAGCTTATCATACACTTTTATCATTACTACTGCTTCCGCCAGCTTTGCAATTTCTTCATAGCTTTTTTCTGATTCTGTTCTTGATTTTAGTGGTTTTAGTGGTGTAGAAACTTGAACATTGTTGACTTTTTCTTTTTCCTTAGTTACTACTCTTCTTGTTTTACTATTGTCACTTTTAATATCACAATTATGTAAAATAGACCTATGTTTTGATAGTTCAATACTCAAATTAGATTTTTTGTCATGAATTGTAGCATTTGATAATTTTGATATGTAAGGTAGTATATTTGTAACATCACCTTTTGGATTAATGTACAAAATATCACAACCAATTCTAAATAGAAATATTAAAAAATACAGTTCATTTTTCTTTATATCTCCTATATATACAAATTTAGGTGTAACACTATTATAATTTTCATGAAAAAGCTTAGGTAAATAATTATTAATCCATAATAATATCTTAATTGCAAAATTCTTTTTAATTGTTGTGTTTATTATATTGTCTTTACTATATAATTCTAGAACAGATTTAAAGGCCATTTTTTTCGTCCATTCTAGTATGTCATCATTAAAAACATGACCCATATCTAATTTTAACAAATCATGTGGATTAATGCCTTTTTGTTCATATTCAATATACCTAGACCATACTTTCTGCATTTCATCTACTTCTTTTGGAAAAAATAATTTTTCTAGATTATCATGACATTTAACATATGGTACATTACTCTCATATAAAAATGTATCTAATTCTTTTATACTTTTTATATAATCATCCTCAATATTAGGTATTCCTATATATCTATGGAACATTATTTTTCTAACATAACATGAATTATAATTGCGATTATGCTCTTTAATATCTATAAATGGTTCTTTTGTCTCTAATAACAAGGATTTTATAGGCTTTGTTTTCAAAATCAACTACTATTCACTCCCTTAAATCCATTTTAGTACCAATGTTTATATTATACTTTCAATAATATCAATTATCAAGTATAGCTCACTATATCCTTCCTTTTTCCTATACAAAAATGCTTTTTTATTAGATGTCTATGTTTTAATTCAAATTATTTAGATAATTACATAAAAAAAACTATGATAACTTATTACTCGTTAAATTATAGCCATTAGATGATTGGTCTTTATTTTAAAAAAAGAAAAAGCTATTAATTTGAAGAAAACTAACAGCTTTTGCAAAATTTATTAATCCATTGGCTTATAGAAATTTTGAGTATAGTATGGATAATACTTATCAGTAGGAGCCTCAATACCAATTCCTAAATGTGTATACTTTTCATTTAAAATGTTTGCTCTATGACCTTCTGAATTCATCCAAGCACTGTGAACTTCGAATACATCTTTTTGCCCAGCTGCAATATTTTCGCCAGCTGCCATATATTTAATGCCTTGTGCCTGCATCCTATCAAATGGACTCTTTCCGTTTTTGTTATTATGGTCAAAATAATCATTTTCTGCCATATCTTTACTGTGTAGTCTTGCACTTACATTTGCTTTTTCTGACCATATAAGTTTATATGAACCTCTTTTTACTCTCTCAGCATTTACAATATCAAATAATTGTAGTTCCATGTTAGTCATGTTATTTTGTGATAATTGGGGTTTATAGTTTATTTGTGAATCTAATACTAATAAGCCCAAAACTTTTTCGTCATAAATATAAATATACGCTTTGAAATCTTTATTGTTTATAGTTACATAATTTTCAGTATTGCTAGTAGGGTAATTTTTCTTTATCTCATCTAATGAGCTATCTATTGTCAGTCCATTAACATTTGTAAATACTGAATTAGTATAATAACCTGCAACCTTGTTATCTTTTATTAAAATCATACCAAACTTAGAATAATCTTTGTTGTATACATACCACTTGTCTCCTGATGACTCGACGTCAATTCTATCTGGATTTTCAAGTAATTTTATTACTTCATTTTCATTTGTTCCAATATCAATACCTCTATATTCAAAATCAGTTTTATTTGACCATTCATCACTAGGTAATATTCTTCTATCATTATAAAGCATTCTCACAATGATTACTGAAGCTTCGGCTCTAGTAGCTGTTTTGTCAAAACCAAATGTACCATCTGGGAATCCTGTTATTATACCTTTTGAATAAACCTTTAGTGCCATGTCTTTGTCAGACTCTTGTATATCTGAATAGTCTTTTATATGAGCACTATATTTTTTTATATCATCATTGTATTTTTCGTCTATACTATTAAATATTATTCTCGACATTTCTCCTCTTGAAATACTTCTATCATAGTTGTCAAACTCTTTTTCAGTTATCAAACCTTTTTCTATTGCTTTATTTATATAACCTTGTTCCCAATTTTCAAGATTACCTTTTACCTCAAAATTCAAAGCAGTTACAACCATTTTTATAAATTCATTTACTTTTACTTTTTCTTTTGGTCTAAATGTATTATCTGGATAACCATTTATTATTTTATTTTGTATTAGAGTATTTACATCTGCATAAAACCATTGAGTATTATCAATATCTTTCAAATCTATTATTGAAATATTTTCATTTGCATATGCAGTTATTGATAATAGTAAAATGCACACAACAATTATTAAATTAAAACTACATTTTACTGTTTTAGACCGTAACATATGAATCATCCTTTCTAGTTAATTAATTCAAGCAATTCTTAATTACATTATAACAAACTAATATTTCATTTATGTAACAATTAGATTATACTATAATTTCTTTTCTTTATACATTTAATAATTATAAATATTAGAAATTCCTACTCAATTCGTTTCTAGAAGTAAACATCAATTTAAGATTTATCTACTTAACAAAAAGCACTATCTCAAAATATTATTTTAAGATAATGCCTTTAGGGGGTATTTCAATTTGTAAATTACATGAGATCTTTGAATTCTCTGTAAATCTATAACATTTTGTTTAAAAAGCTTTTAATTCTAGGATGATCTGGGTTTGTAAATAATTTTTCTGGATAAGAAACTTCTATTATTTCTCCATTATCCATAAATACAACTCTATCAGATACCTCTTTAGCAAAAGTCATTTCATGAGTTACTATAACCATAGTTATGCTTTCTTTTGATAAATCTTTTATTACTTTTAACACTTCACCAACCAGTTCTGGATCTAAAGCTGATGTAGGTTCATCAAACAACATTATTTCTGGATTTAATGCTAAAGCTCTAGCTATCGCAACTCTCTGCTTCTGACCTCCTGACAATCTTGAAGGATATTGATCTCTTTTATCTAATAAACCTACCTTTATAAGTAGTTTTTCTGCAATTTGTATAGCTTCTTGTTTGCTCTTATTTTCTACAATAATTAGAGCTTCAATAATATTTTCTAACACAGTCTTATGAGGGAATAGATTAAAATTTTGAAAAACCATTCCTATTTTTTTACATCTTTGCTTAATTACATTTTCTGATATATTATCTCCTTTAGAATCTACAGAAATTATTGGTTGACTATCGACTTCTATTGTACCACTATCTATATTCTCTAAGTTAATAATACTTCTAAGCAATGTACTTTTACCCGAACCAGAAGGACCTATTATTGATATAACTTCACCCTTATTTACATTTAAAGATATATTTTTTAATACTTCTAGCTTTTCAAATTTTTTATATACATTTTTTATTTTTAAAATCTCCATATCAAAACTCCTAATCATATATAGAATATTTTTTTTCAAGTTTCTTAAATAACAATACAACAAATGAAGTTATCAATAAATATATCAGTGCTGCTATTATAAATGGACTTATAACAAAATCTCTTGTTAACACCTCTTTAGATGCACGTAATATATCTCCTATTCCTATTGCAGCTACCAGAGCTGTATCTTTTATAAGATTTATAGCTTCATTGCTAACGGGTAATAATATTCTTTTTGTTGCTTGTGGTAATATTATCCTCGTCATAGTTTGTCTATAATTCATTCCTAATACCTTTGCTGCCTCATATTGTCCTCTGTCAATAGAAGAAATACCACCTCTAAATATCTCAGTGAAATATGCACCATAATTAAACACAAATGTTATAGCTGCTGCTTGAAATTGACTAAACTTAATGCCTATTATAGGTAAAGCAAAGTAAGTAAAAAATAATTGTAATAATAATGGAGTTCCTCTAAAAATCCATGTATATAACTCTAATATAAAACGTACTAATTTAAATTTAGAAAGCTTTGCTGCTGCACATAATATACCTAACGGTATAGAAAATATGATAGTAACAGCATATAGTTTAAATGTAATCATGCTACCTTGTAGTATGAATTTTGTTATATCAACATAATAAGACAATCAATCACTTCCCACAACTTTATTTATAATTACCGAACCATTTTTCAGAAATTTTCTGCATTGTTCCATCTTCTCTCATATCATCTAATATCTTATCTACTTCATCTCTGAATTTAACATCTTGTTTTCTAAATCCAACACCATATGCTTCTTTTCCAAAATCTTCACTAGCTATCTTGTAATCCCCAGCTTTTTTAGAAATATAATACTTACCAACTACTTCATCTATAACTACAGCATCTACTCTGCCAGCTTTTAAATCAAGTAATGCCTCCGTAAAGTTTGAAAACTTCCTAACTTCTTTTACAGATTCTACTATTTTAGTATCAGCGTTTAACGCTTCTTCACCTGTACTACCCAATTGAACTGCAACAATTTTATCTTTTAAATCTATTTTTTTATCTATTTTGGAATCATTATTTGTTATTATAACTTGTTTATTAACAGCATATTCTTTGGAAAATAGTATTTGTTCTTTTCTCTTTTCAGTAATACTTAATCCATTCCATATTACATCAATGTCTTTGTTATTTAAGCTCAAAATATTTCCATCCCAATCAATAGGTTTTACTTCTAATTCAACACCCATACGTTTAGCTATTTCTTTAGCTAAATCTATATCATATCCTACAATCTCACCATCTTGATCTCTAAAACCCATTGGTGGAAAACTATCATCTAAGCCCAAAATAAATTTTCCTTTGTCTTTGATTTCTTTCAATGAATTATCTCCTTGCTCACCCTTTTGACTACAACCAACAAATAATGTTGCTAACATAGTTACCACAATAATTAATATCAAACTTTTTTTCATAGTATTTACCCTCCTTTTGATTACAAAATATATTATACTTTATCATGCTAAATTTGTAAAGCACTAAATCGCAAAACGCAAAATTTTTTATCTTTTACAAATAAAATTAGCTCTTTCTTTATAACAAATATCAACAAATTAGTCAAAATAAAATTAAGACCTACATTGTGTAAGTCTCAAATTATTAATTATCTTATTAGTTTTCTTATAGGTACGCTTAAACCTATTTCACCCTCATCATAACACACTTATTATTTTACATTAAATAATACATCAAATTTAATAGTATCATCTAAGTTAGTATAAAATATATCTCTTATATTATAATAATCTAATAACTATCTAATATCTGCACCAAATGGTAATATTGCTAGTTTTGCTAGTTTGAAATGTTGTTTTGCGAAGGGTATACCTACTATTGTTACAGCTAATATTAAACCAAATACTATATGTCCTAAACATAACTCCCATCCAAACAATATAATCCATATTATATTTGCTATAAGTCCACCTGCACCAAAATTGCCAATTTCAACATCTTTACCAAAAGGTGTTAATGTAAGTGAGCTAATTTTAAAACATTGAATTCCAAAAGGTATACCTATAACAGTAATACAAAAAATAATACCTCCTAAAAACCATCCTATTGCTGAAATCAATCCACCTAATATCAGCCATATTAAATTCCCTAATAATGACATGTATTCACCTCCCTATATAACTACTATTATTTTTATGATAAATTTGTTTACTTTCACAACAAAATCGGGAGTGTCTCAAAAAAATATTTTGAGTCAGTCCCCCACATTTTTTATTACAGTTTAAAACAATCTTATATTATTGTAATCCATTTATCTATGTCTTCAAAGCCAATCCTTTTATATATCCTCCCTGCATTTGGATTATCATAGAATAAACAAAGTGTTTTATCCTTTTTAAATAAATCCTTGCATAGTACTTTCACACAAATTGTTGCATATCCCTTTCGTCTATAATCTTTATCAGTGCAAACACCTACAATCATAGCAGATTGTGAATTTTCTGCTGTTGTTGATGCTTCTGCTACACATTTATCATCTTCTTTAACAAAATAAACTCTTCTTAAATTTTTCTCTAATTCTTCTTCAAAAACTTTCCTATTTACTTTTCCATCAAATTCTTCTATGGTTTCTCTGAGCTGTAATATATCATCAACATCATCAGCTGTTGCTTTTTGAGCTAGTGCTAATTCCTCGTTCCCTTCTACAAATTTATCCTTAGTAATTTTTGCAAAATAAAATTCTTTATATTTCTTATGCTCAATCAAATCTTTTATTTTCAATAGCGTATCTTTTTTACCCGATACAGCATCAAAAGTAGAAGCATTTATTATATCTGCAAAACCATGAGCATTATAGTCACCTTTTGAATACACTATATAAAAATTCCTATATCTTAGTAACACTCCAACTATTTCATCTCTCTCATTTAAATCAGTCCAAATTTTTATTACTTTTTCGTCATATCCATAGTTTTCAATATCTCCTATCATAAATAAATTTATTTCTCTTTCCTCTATTAGATATGCCATAAGCTTTGCATTGTCTTTATCCATGAGTCTCTTAATCATATATATCACCTCTTATATATTTTTAAAAAGTATATAATAATTTCTATATTTAGTCAATGGAAAATATTCCATTATAGGAATTTTTATATATGAGTATTTGTTCATCCTTTGCGAAGTATGATTTTATATTGAATTAAAAAAATCTTCCTAATTAGAAGATTTTTTTATCAATTCTTTATTTAAAATTAGTTATTATTCAATTATCTCTAAATCTTCATTAGAAGAAGCTCTTCTGCCTTCTTTTGCTAAATCGTACCATTCATCTTTTATTTTTACTCTTACAACATCAGCTGTAAAATCACTATTATTTTCTTTATCATTTCTTAATAAGCTAGAACCCACTCCATATACATCTACTGGAACTTTGAATTTTTCAAAGTATTTTATTTTTTTTGCATCAAATCCACCTGTTACAACAATTTGTATGCTTTTGCACCAATCTCTTAATATTTGTGGCTTATTATTTGCGATATCTTCTTCTGTAAACTCTTTTTCCCACTTAATATGTGCTGAATCTATAGCTGTTCTCAAATTCCAAATCAACTTAGGATTAACTCCAAAGTCATCTTCTGAACTCGGATATTTAATGCTTTTATCTATCATATTTGAAGAAGTATCTGGTCTAACACCATGTAATTTGTATTTCTTTGCTTCTTCTAAATTTTCTTCTATATATAACTGCCAGTATTTATCAAACATTTTTTTCATAACAGCTAATGTTTCATTTACACAATCATTGTGAAAATCTATTAAAACTATTCTTGGTATTTCCACTGGCATTATCCTTGAAAATTGCAGCATTGTTTCTGGAGTATTTCCTAGGAAAGATGCTATTGTAGCATGTGCTACTGTTCCTCCTCCTTTTCCACCCCACCAAGAACCTTGTTCATTGGTTGAAACTATTGGTGACAACTCTTTTTTATGTGTATTATTATAGCATTCAACTGCTACATTATGTGCATAGCCATGAACTCCCTGCATCTTATAATGAGCAAATCTAGCTGGAAAAAACAATACATCTTTACCTTCAGCTGCAACAAGTGTATTATAAACGTTTGTTGCTATCCTTGTAGGCTCTGATAAAACTCCTAATAAAACTGTTTCTAAATGAGCAAAATCTCTGTATCTACCTCTAATTTTCAAAACAGGTTTAACATGCAATGGATCACCATCGTACTCTACTATTGCACCATCTTCTATTGCTTCAATCTCTAAATTATTATATGTATTTATAAATTTATCATCTTTATAATATCCAGTACATTCTTTTAATATTGATAATGCTTCATCAACTCCTACTACAACACTAAAAGGCTTTCTTCTTGTAAAAATCTGCATTTCAACTTCTAGCTTTCCATTTTCTACATCTCTTGTATCTATGCCATAAAGGTCACTAGTATTATCTCCAAATTTATATCCTTCTTTAGCTAGAGTTGTAAGTATTCTAACATTATTATTAAGATATTCATCAGTGAACCATCCTGTTTTTATTCTCTCATCTATCTGAAATAATGTGGCATCTAATCTTTGTTTGTTAAATTTAGTCATTCTCTACACTCCCCTTTTTACCTCTACAAGTCTTTAATTACTTCAATTCCATTATCAAGCATTTGATATATAGATATTAAATTCATAATATCACCACTATGTATTCCAAAATCATATGTATCAACATAATCAATTGGAACAATCACTCTCTTATCCATATTATTTTCGTTAAAGTACGCTTTTAAAGTTAATACAAATTGTGATATACATATATCAGTACAAACTCCTACTACAATAAAATTATCATATCTATCTTCATTCTCTTCTAACCAGTTTAAAAATTCCTTAGCTACAAATCCATTTGTAGAATTTTTTGATATTATTTTATCTATACCTACTTCTTTGATTTCATTTACCAGCTCATCTTCTCTAGTACCCTTAATACAATGCTTTGGTCTGAATTTCAACTCAATTGATTGTTCTGTATGATTATCTACAAAAGCTATTGTATATATACTACTCTCTTTACATTTCCTTTGTAAAGACACAATACTAGGTACTAATTTTTTTACTCTAGGACTGCTCAATAATCCATAATCACTAAAACCCTTTACCATATCCACTATAATAAGTACTGTTTTATTATAATGTAGGCTCGTTATGTCTATGTTTTTCATCTTACTTTTTTCTTCAATCATAAATTCTATTAATTCATTAGATTTTTGATTTATTTTATCATACATAAACAAGACTCCTTATCTATCTTCATCCCAATTAATATTTAGTTTGTACAATCTAGCAGGCTTTGGACTGTATTTTTTTGATTTTCTATCTGTTTCTACCCACATACTTTTAAATTTTTTCCTAAAATTTTGATTTGTATATTCTTTTCCTGTCAATAGCTTATATGTAGTATGAGCCTCGGCAATAGTAAAATATTGAGGTAGTAAATTGAACATTATATCAGTATAATCTACTTTATTTTTTAATCTTTCTAGTGCATAATTTATTATTTTTATGTGATCAAATGCTATATTCTCATCTTCAATTATTTCTACTCTTTTTTTTCTTACTCTACCTTCAACAGTAACTATCTCTTTAATTTTACCCTTTATTTTTATATCATTATTTGTGAGTATTATTTCATATATTTCCTCCTTTATGTAGCCATTATCTGTTAATATTTTATTTAATTGTTTAAAGTTTTTATTAACCTCAAACCATCTTGCATCTTTAGCATCACTCCCAGCTTTGATTATTGTCTCTTCATTATTAACTAAAGTCATATATGAAACTGATAATATATGTTCTCTAGGGTCTCTACTTAAATCATCCCATGTATATAATTGTTCTAAATATATGTTCTTTAAAGATATTTCTTCATCTAATTTTCTCAAAGCTGCTTGATGAGTTGTTTCTTTTCCTTTTTTTACAAAACCACCTGGTAATGCCCATTTATTCAAATCAGGATAATCATTTCTTTGTATTAAGGCAATTTTTAGTCTCTTATCATCTAGATCATTTGAGTTTTCTTCACTTTCTTTGTTTTGAACAGTAAAAATTAGAATATCACATGTAACAGAAAATTTAGAATCGTTAAAGCTTTTGGAATTATAATTCGCTAAATACTCTTCTTCTGTTTTTACATATAAATCATTTTGATTATTTTTCACTTTATCACCTTTCTTCAAAAACAAAATCTTCGATTACAAAATTTAGATTTTGCTCTACACATTACAGAAATTATTAACTGTATATATTGTTCCTATGTGTTATAAAAAAACAATTAACCTGAAGTTATTAAC
>NZ_LOHE01000060.1 GCF_001559865.1 Abyssisolibacter fermentans | reverse complement strand
AATGATGATTTAAGGGTAAGCATAGTTGCACCCTATATATTTGATGCATCTGTACAACAGATATTTGCAGCTATACTAAATGGATATAGTTTGTACATTGTTCCAGAAGATATTAGATTAGATGGTATAAAATTACTCGAGTTTTATAGAAAAAACAAAATAGATGTTACTGATGGGACACCTAGTCATATAAATATGTTGTTAGAGGGCATTGGAGATAATAATTTAGAACTTAATATTGAGCGATTTGTTATAGGTGGAGATATTTTACCACATAAAGTGGTAGAGAATTTCTTGAATAAACTAAACTCAGATTCAGTGAAAATAATAAATGTTTATGGACCAACTGAATGTTCTGTAGATTCAACTATATATGAAATTTCAAAAGAAAATATAGATTTACTTCAGAACATTCCTATTGGTATGCCAATGCCAAATGCGAAAATATATATACTTGATAAAGAAAATAAATTACAACCTATAGGAGTAGCTGGGGATATATATATATCAGGAGATGGTGTAGGGAGAGGTTATTTAAAGAGAATAGAATTAACAAAAGAAAAATTTGTTGATAATCCTTTTATTTCAGGGGAAAAAATGTATAGAGCAGGGGATATAGGAAGATGGTTAGAGGATGGAAACATTGAAATCTTAGGAAGAATAGATCATCAGGTAAAAATTAGAGGACATAGAATAGAACTAGAAGAAATAGAAAATCAATTACTGAAGAATTATGATATAAAAGAAGCAGTAGTAATGGCAAGAGAAGATAAAAGTGGAGATAAATATTTATGTGCATATATAGTTGGTAAGCAAAGAAGTAAAATATCAGAACTGAGAAATTATTTATCAATAGAATTACCTGAATATATGGTGCCTACAACTTTTATACAGCTAGATAGAATACCACGAACTCCAAATGGGAAGATAGATAGAGAAGCATTATTAAAAATGGAAGTGAATGTTATACCGGAAGAGGAATATGAAGGACCTAGAAATGAAACAGAAGAAATAATGGTAGGAATATGGCAAGAAGTATTATTGACGGAACAACAGATTGGAATAAATGACAATTTCTTTAATTTGGGTGGACATTCATTGAAGGCTATGATTTTTAAATCTAGACTATATAAAGAAGTTAACATTGAAGTGCCTTTACAAGAAATTTTTAAGAATCCAACAATTAAAGGGATTTCAAAATATATAGATAATGCAAAGAAGAGCGAGTATTCAAGTATACAACCTATAGAAGAAAAAGAGTATTATCTTTTATCATCTGCTCAGAAGAGGATGTACGTATTGAGTCAATTGGATCAAGCTATGGTGAGCTATAATATGCCAACGGTTCTGGAATTAAATGGGAAATTACACAAGAAACGATTTGAAGAAGCATTTAAAAAGTTAATAAATAGACATGAGTCCTTAAGAACCAGCTTTGAAATTGTAGATTGTGAGCTTGTACAAAAGATTAATGAAGAAGTAGATTTTAAAATACAATATATACAGGCTGAAGAAAAAGGAATAGATGGATTAATACAAAATTTTGTACGACTATTTGACTTAAAAAAAGCTCCTCTATTTAGAGTGGCGTTGATAAGTTTATCAGAGAATAAGTATATACTAATGATGGATTCACACCATATTATTTCAGATGGAGTGTCTACAAAAATTTTAGTTGAAGAGTTAGTAAAATTTTATAAAGGAGAAAAACTCCCAAATTTAAAAATACAATACAAAGATTATGCAGCATGGCAGAAAAATTTGTTATCTACAGAAGCATTAAAAAGACAAGAACAATATTGGTTAGATAGATTCAAAGGTGATATACCAGTACTTAATATGCCAACAGATTATCCAAGACCAATTATGAAAAGTTATAAAGGAGAGAGGATAGATTTTAAAGTTGACAAAAAAGTGACAAATGAATTATATAAAATAGCAAGGGAAAATAAAGCGTCATTGTATATGGTATTACTTGCAGCCTATAATGTATTGCTTTATAAATATACAGGACAAGAAGATATAGTTGTAGGTTCGCCAATAACAGGTAGGTCTCATGCGGACATACATAATGTAGTAGGAATGTTTGTGAATTTACTAGCAATGAGAAATGATATAATTGGAACTTATACATTTAAAGAATTAATAACAAAAGTAAAAGAAAACGGAATTAAAGCATATGAAAGTCAAGACTATCCGTTTGAAGACTTAGTAGAAAAATTACCAATGATAAGAGATATGAGTAGAAGCCCATTATTCGATACAATATTTGAAGTCCAGAATATAAATATAGAAAAAATAGAAATTAATGGAATAGAAATTAAGCCTTATAAATTCGATTATAAATTATCAAAGTATGATTTAGTTCTGTCGGCTAATGAAAGTGATAATATAATAAGAATGGTATTAAATTATTCTACTACATTGTTTAATAAGGCTACTGCTGAAAAAATCACAAAACACTATATTGAAATTTTAAATCAAATAGTTAAAAACAATAATATAAAAATCGAGGACATTGTTCTGAATAATGATATTTTATCGTTTATTCCTAGCGTTTTATTAAATGATAAAGGTGACTTTAGATTTTAAGTAAGTATAATTTTTTTATCATGTTTTAGTGAATTTAATGAGATGAGTATATAAATAAATTTATCGTTTTTAGGAGCGTACTAAGAATCAGTCAAGATGAAATGTTGTGATTAGTCATATCTTGATTGATTCCCTTGTTTCAAAAACATAACAGTTAACAATATTATTAGAAATTGTAGAAAACTAATAAATTGAAAATTTTATATACTTCCTAAAAATTAAAATATATTTTGTATTTAAGACAATATTTACATTTAAATAAAACTATAAATATTTCATAGAACGGGGGTTTAAACAATGGAGTCTAGAAAAAATATAGTAGATCTACTAGCTATTGCAAGTAAATATAATAACGAAAAAGAATACTGGATCAATAAACTATCAGGTGAATTAAAAGAAACTAGTTTTCCCTATGATTTTAAACAAACAAAAATTAGTGATTATAAAACAGACATAAAAAAATTTAGATTAAATGGAGAGCTTTTTTCAAAAATTATGTGGTTAAGTAATGAATCAGACCATAGATTATATATACTTTTAGTTACAGGGCTAATTTTACTGATCAAAAAATATACTAATAATAATGATAGTATAATTGGCGCACCTGTTTATAATAAAAATACTGAAGGAGTTTATGCAAATATTGCATTAGCCATAAGAAATCAAATTGATGATAATATGACATTTAAAGATCTAGTATTAAATGTTAAAAAGACTATTGATGAAGCTATAGAAAATCAAAATTATCCTATTGAGATACTTATGCAACATCTATCTAACCTAGAATTTAATTATGAATCATCATTGTTTGATATTGCAATATTACTTGAAAATATTCAAGATAAAAAAAACATTGAAGGATTTAATCCAAGCATGACCTTTTCTTTTACAAGATTAGAAAATTGTATTGAAGGAGTATTAGAATATAATTCATTACTATATGAAGACACTACTATTGATAGGATAATTACTCACTTTATGCAATTACTTAGAAAAGTTATTTTTAATGTTGATATTAATATAGATAAAGTTGAAATAATGACCGAGGAAGAAAAATGCCATATTATAGATGAAGTAACAGGAAAAAAAGTAGAATTTCCAAAGTATACGACAATACAAGAGTTGTTTGAAGAGCAGGTTAAAAGAACTCCAGATAATATTGCAGTAGTGTTTGGAGATAACAGATTGACTTATAGAGAATTAAATAATAAAGCTAATGGGTTAGCTTCTATATTAAGAACAAAAGGTGTGAAATCAGATATAGTAGTAGGATTAATATTGGATAATTCTATTGATATGATTGTATCTATATTAGCAGTATTAAAAGCAGGGGGAGCATATTTACCTATTGATATTGATACTCCTCAAAGTAGGATTAAATCAATGTTAGATGATTGTCAAGTATCACTTATACTAACGAAGAATGAAGTAGTGGATAAATATTCTTTTACTGCTTTACAGAATATCCAAGCGGCTGTAATAGAGCCATATACAACCAATCCACGACCTCAAATAACCAATTTAGATGGGTTGCCATTTCCTGATAGATCATTAGTCGATTATGAAGAATATAGTAAAAGTATTGGATTAACAATGGTAAAAAATATCATTACGTTACAGGGAACTCGTGGCTGTCCTTATAATTGTGCATATTGTCATAAAATTTGGCCTAAAAGCCATTATACAAGGTCTGCTGAAAATATTTTTGAAGAAGTTATGCTCTACTATAGGTTAGGAGTACGTAGATTTGCTTTCGTCGATGATATTTTTAACTTAAATGTTAAAAATAGCAATAAATTCTTTGGACTGATTATAGAAAATAATTTAGATATACAAATATACTTTCCAGCAGGTTTACGGGGTGATATTTTAACAAAAGAATATATAGATTTAATGGTTAGAGCTGGAACTGTAAGTTTTGGACTAGCTTTAGAGACTGCTTCAAAAAGGCTACAGAAATTCATCAACAAAAATTTAAACATTGATAAACTAAGTGAAAATATTAAATATATTTGCGAGAAATATCCGCATGTAATTTTAGAGATATTTATAATGCATGGTTTTCCTACTGAAAGTGAAGAAGAAGCCAAATTAACTCTTGATTTTATTAAGAAACATAAATGGATACATTTTCCATATCTTCATATATTAAAAATATATCCTAACACAGATATGGAGAAACTAGCTCTAGCAAATGGAATATCAAAAGATGCAATCATTAATTCTACTAGTTTGGCTTATCATAATTTACCTGATACTTTACCTTTTGATAAAAGTTTTACCTTGCAGTATCAATCAGATTTCTTAAATGAATACTTTTTATTAAAAGAGAGGTTATTACATGTTCTACCTTATCAAATGAAAGTCTTAAATGAAAATGAGCTTGTAGAAAAATATAATAGTTACTTACCAGTTGAAATTAGTAGTTTTAATGATTTACTTGAGTTCACAGGAATTACTAAAGAAGAACTAAATGCTGAATTTATAGATGAAAATAGTTTTGTGATTCCAGATTTAAATAAAAAAATTAACAAGTGCTTCCCTGAAAAAGAATGCTCAAATGATGCACTAAGAGTGTTGCTATTAGACACATCACAATACTTTAGTGATGAAAGTGATATGTTATATGATGTTGTCGAGCCACCGCTAGGTCTTATGTATTTGATGACTTATTTAAATGAAAAATATGGTAATGAAATTAATGGTAGAATTGCAAAAGCAAGAGTTGATTTTGATAGTTATGAAGATCTAAAAAGGCTACTAGAAGAATTCAAACCCAATATAATCGGAATCAGAACTTTAACATACTATAAAGATTTCTTCCATAAGATAGTTGCAATGATTAGACAATGGGGATTTGATATTCCTATTTTTGCTGGAGGACCTTATGGAACAAGTGATTATAAAACGATTTTGCAGGATAAAAATATTGATTTTGTTGTTTTAGGTGAAGGAGAAGAGACAACAAGTGAATTGATTGGAAAAATAATATCAAACAATGGTAATCTTCCTTGTGAAGATGTTTTAAAGGAGATTCAGGGAATATCCTTTATACCAAACAATGAGAATAATGTAAATAAATTCGGACGAAAAATAATTATGATTGATGAACTAACTTATAAGTCAGATAATGACTACTACAAAAATTTAGATATTCTTAATAAATCTACAGATTTAGCTTACATAATATTTACTTCTGGAACAACAGGAAAACCTAAAGGAGTAATGGTAGAGCATAAAAATGTAGTTCAACTTATGAAAAGTAGTAGAGAAATGTTTGATTTTTGTAATGAAGATATATGGACAATGTTTCACTCGTATTGTTTTGACTTTTCTGTATGGGAAATGTTTGGTGCATTGCTATACGGAGGAAAATTAATAGTAATACCTAAATTGACAACAAAAGATCCGAAAAGATTCCTGAAAGTATTGCGAGAAGAGAAAGTAACCGTATTAAATCAGGTGCCGTCTGCTTTCTATAATCTAATAAATGATGAACTGGAGTATGATGAAAGAAACTTAAGTTTAAGATATGTAATATTCGGTGGAGAAAAATTAAGCCCATATAAATTAAAAAAATGGAAAGAAAAGTATCATAATACAAGACTAATAAATATGTATGGTATAACTGAAATAACAGTTCATGGTACCTTTAAAGAGATAAATGATAATGAAATAGCTAACAATATTAGTAATATAGGAAAGCCACTACCCAATGTATGTACATATGTAATGGATAATGATTTAAATATACTACCAATTGGAGTTCCAGGAGAGCTATGTGTTGGAGGAGAAGGAATTGTAAGAGGCTATTTGAATAGAACTGATTTAAATAAAGAAAAATTTGTAGTTAATCAATATAGACTTTCGGGAAAATTATACAAATCTGGAGATTTAGTTAGGCTATTGAATAGTGGGGAACTAGAATACTTAGGAAGAATTGATCAACAAGTAAAGATAAGAGGATATAGAGTAGAATTAGGTGAAATAGAAAGCCAATTACTTAGACATGAAAGTATAAAAGAGGTTACTGTAATTGTTAGAGAAGAAAATGATGGTAATAAATATTTATGTGCCCATTTTGTTAGGCAGAATAATATTAGTATAGGGAATTTAAGGGATTATTTATCAAAATATCTACCTAAATATATGATACCAGCTTATTTTATAGAATTAGATAAAATACCTTTAACTAAAAATGGTAAGATTGATAGAAAAGAACTATTAAAATATCATACTAACATAAATACAGATATACAGTTTGAATCTCCAAATAATGAAATAGAAGAAAAGTTAGTTGAGATATGGAAAAAAACATTAAATGTAGATCAAATAGGTGTAAAAAGTAACTTCTTTGATATAGGCGGAGATTCTATTAAAGCTATTAGATTGATATCTTTAGTTAACTCTGAGTTTAACGTAGACTTAAAAATAACAGATTTATATTCTAATAAAACAATAGAGAAACTAGCTAAAATAATATTAGAAAACAAAATTGATTGTAGAAATTATGAATTTGAAAATGTGTTAAAAGAAATAAACGATATAAAAAATAGAATAAATATAGATAATAAATTACAAGAAAATATTGAAGATATATATCCTATGAGTGAAATACAGAAAGGAATGGTATTTCATTCTATGAAAAATACAGGTAGTTGTGTATATCATAATCAAATGACATTTCAAATGAAGTACAATAATTTTGAGACAAATATATTTAAAAATGCACTAACTTTGATGGTAGAAAAACACTCTATCTTAAGGACCGGTTTTAATTTAGATGAGTACAAAGAGCCACTTCAAATAGTATATAAAAATATTAGTCCGGATTTTGAGCATTATAATATTTCAAATATGAAAAAAAATGACCAAGAAAAATATATACAGAATTTCTTAAATGTAGACAAGCAGAGATCTTTTGAGTTTAAAAAAGCGCCACTATGGAGAATAAAGACATTTGACATTGGTAATGAAAATATTTTTGCATTATTAATATCTCACCATTCAATTTTTGATGGATGGAGTGATTCATCCTTTGTAACAGAATTGCATAATACATATTTAAAATTGAAATCTGATCCAGATTTTGTACCTGAGAAGCTAAAAAATACTTATAAAGACTATGTTGTACAGCAAGTTATTGAAAAACAAAACGCTGAAAGTGTAAATTATTGGAAAAATCATCTTGATGGTTACAAAAGACTTGATTTATTTAAAATATTTGGGAAAAAGGGCAAATCAAATACAAGAAAAACTTATTTGCATAAGTTGCCAACAGAAGTTCTTGTAAAATTAAAAAGAAGAGCTAAGCAATATAATACGTCTGCAAAAAACGTATGTTTTGGAGCATATGTTTATATGTTAAATATGATTTCATACCAAGATGATATAGTTGTAGGATTAGTTACAAATAATAGACCAATTTGTGAAGATGGGGATAAAATTTTAGGATGTTTCTTAAATACAGTCCCTGTAAGAATAAAGAATATAAACAATATAAAATGGTCAGAGTATATTGAGTTAATAAATCAAAAAATGGAGGTACTAAAAAAATACGATGCAATGCCTTTAGTAGAAATAATAAAAAATATTGGCGAAAAAACTCAAGATAGAAATCCAATATTTGACGTATATTTTAATTATGTAGATTTCTATGTTTATAATGACTTAGAGCAAAATAATTCTAATAGGACTTTAAATGTAAAAGGAAATGCAATAACTAACAGTTTATTTGACTTTACTATTGATACTACATTTGAAGGATTTAGAATTACTACTGTGTATGATGATCTAATAATAGGTGATGCAGTTGTCAAAAAATTATGTAGATATTATGAAAAAATATTAGAACAGTTTATTAATAACCCTGAGGAAGTTTTAAATAAAGATAAAATTATTTTATTTGAAGAGAAGCAGAAACTTTTATCAATGTCTAATGATGGTGTAGAAAACATTGAAGAAATTACAATACATGAATTATTTGAAAAGCAGGTTAAGAAAACACCGAATAACATAGCAGTAGTATTTGAGGGCAAATATCTTACATACAGAGAACTAAATGAGAAATCAAATAAATTTGCTAGAGTATTAAGAAAAAAAGGAGTAAAAGCAGATACTATAGTAGGTATAATGCTAGAACGATCAGTTGAGATGATAGTTGGAATTATGGCGATATTAAAAGCAGGTGGTGCTTACTTACCTGTTGATCCTAGTTATCCTACTGCTAGAATAAAATATATTATAGAAGATAGTAAGGTTAACTTAGTATTAACTCAAGATAAGTATAAGAATATGATTGGTATAGGAGAAACAATCGATTTAAATGATTCAAATTATGAAAAGTTTGAAGGAACAAATCTGGAAAATATTAATAAACCCACTGATTTAGCGTATGTCATATATACATCAGGTTCAACAGGAAAACCTAAAGGTGCTATGATTGAGCATAAATCAGTAATCAATAGATTAAACTGGATGCAAAGAACCTATCCGATAAATAGAAATGATAGAATACTTCAAAAGACTCCGTATACCTTTGATGTGTCGGTATGGGAACTGCTGTGGTGGTTTATAAATGGTTCTTCTATTTGCTTTTTACAACAAGGAGAAGAAAAAAATCCTGAGACATTAGTAGATGTGATAGAGAAAAATGAGATAACTACAATTCACTTCGTACCATCAATGTTAAATACTTTTTTAAGCTATGTTGAAAGAAAAAATAATAGTAATAAAGTCAGTAGTTTAGAACGTGTTTTTTGCAGTGGAGAGGCTCTAACATTAAAGCAATTAGATAGTTTCAACAAAATATTTAATGGTGGGCAACAAATTAAGTTAATTAACTTGTATGGACCTACTGAAGCTACAATAGATGTGTCATACTTTAATTGTTTAACCACGGAAAAACTTGAAACAATACCTATTGGAAAGCCTATAGATAATATAAGGTTTTACATAGTAGATCATAATTTGCATTTGCAACCAATAGGGGTACCGGGAGAGTTATGTATAGCAGGAGTTGGATTAGCAAGGGGATATATTAATAGAGAGAAATTAACAAGTGAGAAATTTGTTCAAAACATATTTATGCAAGGAGAAAGGATATATAGAACTGGTGATTATGCAAGATGGCTACAAGATGGTAACATAGAATTTTTAGGTCGAATTGATAATCAAATAAAAATAAGGGGATATAGAATAGAACTGGGAGAGATAGAAAATATACTAATAAAACATGATGACATTAAGGAAGCTGTTGTAATAGTCAAAGATAATCTTTATGAAGATTATAATAATGGTTTAGTTGATGACAAGTATCTTTGTGCTTATATAGTTTCTGACAAGAATATAACTTCAATAGAGTTAAGAGAATATCTATTAAGACAATTGCCAAATTATATGATTCCACCATACTTTGTAAAATTAGAAAAACTTCCTTTAACAGTAAATGGGAAAATTGATAAGAAAGCTTTACTTGAAATGGAAGTAAATATTAAATCAGAAGTAGCATATGAATGTCCTAGAAATGAGATTGAAGAAATATTAGTAGGAATGTGGCAAGAAATATTATCAACAAAAGAAAAAATAGGAGTCAATGACAATTTTTTTACAATTGGGGGACATTCCTTAACTGCAATGGTTCTTAAATCAAGAGTATATAAAGAACTAGACGTAGAAGTGCCTTTACAAGAAATCTTTAACAACTTAACAATAAAAGGAATTGCAGAGTATATAAATAATGCAAGTAAGAGCTTTTATTTACCTATAGATCCTATAGTAGTAAAAGAAAATTATCCTTTGTCGTCTGGTCAAAAAAGAATGTACGTGTTGGATCAATTAGAGAAAGACAATATTAGTTATAATATGCCGACAATATTAGAATTAGAAGGGAAAGTAGATAAAAAACGGTTTGAGAAAACATTGGAAAAATTAATAAATAGGCATGAGTCTTTAAGGACTAGTTTTCAGATTATAGATGGTGAACTTGTGCAAAAGATACATGAAAAGGTGGATTTTAAAATAGAGTATTTAGAAGTTGAAGAAAAAGAAATAGATTTGTTAATAGAAAATTTTGTACAACCATTTGATTTAAGCAATGCTCCTTTATTTAGAGTAAAGTTGGTCAAATTGTCAGAAAATGAATATGTGTTGATGATTGATACACACCATATAATTTCAGATGGAATAACTGTAAAAATACTAATTGAGGAATTTACGAAATTGTATAAAGGAGATGAACTTCCGAAATTAAGAATACAATACAAAGATTATTCTGTATGGCAAAAGGCGATGTTATCTACAAAAGAGTTAAAAAAACAAGAAGAATATTGGTTAGGTGTTTTTAAAGATGAAATACATTTATTAGATATTCCCGTTGACTATGCTAGAACTTCTACAAAAAATTTAGTTGGGACGAGTATGAAGTTTAAAATAAATAAGCAACTTTCAGATGAATTACAAAACTTGGCTAATGAAAATAAAGCAACCTTATATATGGTACTACTTGCAGCGTATAATGTATTACTGTATAGATACACAAATCAGGAAACTATTATAGTAGGTTCTCCAATAGCAGGCAGGGCTCATCCTGATTTGGAGGGTATTGTAGGAATGTTTGTTAATACGTTGGCTATGAAGAATTATGTTTATGGGAGCAAAGCATTTAAGGACTTCTTAAAGGAAGTAAAAGAAAATGCGCTTAAGGCATATGATAATCAAGATTATCAATTTGAAAATTTAGTAGAAAAGTTAAATGTAAAAAGAAATGGTAGTAGAAATCCAATTTTCCAAACAATGTTTTCATTGCAAAAAATTGCAGATATTGTAGATATAGAAATAGATGAATTTATAATCAGATCATATCCTTTTAAATTCAAAGCATCTAGATTAGATATTACTTTTTATGCTTCAAATGTTAATGATGGTATAGACCTTGTTATAGTATATAATACAAAATTATTTAAACAAGAGACAATAGAGAAATTAAGTAAGTATTATATAAAAATTTTAGTAGAAATTGTAAAAAACCCTACAGTATTAATAAGTGATATAGATATTATATCTGAACAAGATAATATGCAGTCTTTAATTAAACATGAGAAAGAGAATATAAGTGAAAATCAAAAAAACTATTTAAGTGCAGAATTTGACATTAACTAAAAATTTAAAAATTAACTCATCAAAATTTTCAAGTAAGAAATTCAAAATAAGTTGATTCGGTATAGTGTTAATAATAATTGAAAAATTACACAATATTAATTAGTTAAAGGAGAGAGAAAATGTATAAAAATATTGATTGTTTATTTATTGGGCATAATGAGATGGAATTTGAAAAATATGAAAGTACAGTTCGAAATATGGGAGTTAGTTCAGGTGCTTATAGAGATTTATATTTTAATTTTTTACAATATAAAGGTAGAAAATATACTGCTTCAGAATTTTATAATTTATTTCGGGCTCCTGAAGATACAATGGGACCATTAAACTTAGGAGAGAGCGTAAGTTTAGCAATTGTCTATTTAAGTTCATATTTAAAGAAAAGAGGATTTACCTTTGATTATGTAAATTCATTTCAATATGAAAAAGATGAACTAATAGAAAAACTTAAAAAAAATAACATTAGAGTAATTGCTATTCCAACAACATTATATGTTTCACCTTTTCCAATTTTAGAAATTATATCATTAATAAAAAAATATAATACTACAGCAAAGATTGTAGTAGGAGGTCCGTTTATAGCTACACAAGTTAAATGTACAAAGGATAAAGATGTTTTAAACTATCTCTTTAGATCCTTAAATGCTGATATCTATATTAACAACTCTCAAGGTGAATATGGTTTGTTTAAAGTGATTGAAGCAATAAAAAATAATCTAAGGTTTAATCAAATAGATAATATTATTTATAGAGAAGGAAATAAGTATATTTTTAACCACCATAAAGAGGAAGATAATAAATTGAAAGAAAATTTAATAGATTGGAATTTATTTTCTGATAGGATAGAAGAATTTGCTATTACTAGAACCTCTATATCATGCCCTTTTAGCTGTAAATTTTGCGGATTTCCTGAGCATGCAGGTAAGTATCAGACAATGAATATACAAACTGTTGAGCAAGAATTAGATTCTATTGCAAATCTTGAAACTGTTCAGAGTTTACAATTTATTGATGATACATTTAATGTTCCAAAAAACAGATTTAAAGAAATTTTAAAAATGATGATTAGAAAAAAATATAAGTTTAGATGGAATTCTCATTTCAGGTGTCAGTTTGCTGACAGAGAAACAATTGAGTTGATGAAAGAAAGTGGCTGCGAAGGTGTTTTGCTTGGAATAGAGTCAGGAAGTGAAAAAATTCTTGCAAATATGAACAAAAAAGCTACTTTGGAAAAATATAAGAAAGGAATTGAATTATTGAGAGAATATGATATTATGACTCAGGCATCGTACATAATTGGATTTCCTGGAGAAACAGATCAGACGATTCAAGAAACAATCAATTTTATTAAAGAAAATAAGACAACTTTTTATAGAACGCAGCTTTGGTATTGCGACACATTTACTCCAATTTGGAAAGAAAGAGAAAAATATAAGATTGAAGGCACTCAATTTAATTGGTCTCATAGTACGATGAATTGGAAAGAGGCATGTGATTGGATAGATAAAATATTTTTAACAATTAGGAATTCTACTTGGATACCGCAATATAATTTTGAAAATAGAGCTGTTTACAGTTTACAACAGCGAGGGTTAAGTATAGAACAAATAAAGGATTTTATTGATGGTTTTAATATGGGTATAAGAGAGAAATTACAAAATCCTGACATAAATGAGTGCAGTCATGAAGCAATAAGTAAAATGAAAATGGCATGTAAAATTAAGCCCCAAAATTGTAAAGAAGAGATATTGAATAAATATCAAGCCGATTTTTCTATATAATAACGGGAAAGGAGTGTGAGGAAATATGAAAGAAGTAAATGATAACCTATTGTTTACTAGTACAAAATTTACTAAACAAAAAAACTATTGGGTAAGCCAGTTATCAGGATGTTTGCCTAATTCAAATTTATTATACTCTGGCAAATTAGAATCTCATAGTAAAGAAAAAGATTTTATTGAATTTATAATACCAGGCGACTTGTTTACTAAATTGATTAAGATGAGTAAGAATTCTGATATATCTCTTTATTTAATAGTAGTATCATGTTTGAAAAATTTATTATTTAGGTATACTGGCATAGAGAATATTACAATAGGTTCACCAGTATACAAATCAAACTATGATGAATGTTATAACAATATTGTGGCTTTAAGAGATAATATAGATGATGAAATGTCATTTAAAGATTGTCTTTACAGAGTGAGGGAAACAACCTTAAAAGCTTATGAAAATCAAGATTATCCTTTTACTAAAATAGTTGAACATCTAAACGTTTTAGAAGATTGTAATAAATTAACCTTATTTGATGTAATGTGCATTTTTACAAATATTCATGATGAGAATTCTATAATAGAAGATACAAGTAATATGGTTTTTTCTTTAACAAAAGAAGAGAAATATATAAAAGGGAAAGTTGAATACAGCTCTTTACACTTTGAAAAGTGTTTTATTAAACAAATGTATAGACATTTCTTAAATATATTGAAAGAAGTGATGGATAATCCATTTGTTAAGATTAAAGATTTAAAAATTATATCGGAAGAAGAAAAGCAACAAATATTGCACAACGTCAATGACACAGAGACGTATTATCCTAGTGAAAAGACAATACATGAATTATTTGAAGAACAAGTAGAAGAGACTCCTGACAATATAGCTGTAGTTTATAAGGAGCAATATTTGACATATAAAGAATTAAATGAAAGAGCAAATCAATTAGCAAGACTATTAAGAGCTAAAGGAGTTAAGTCTAATAAAATAGTAGGAATACAGCTCGAAAGATCATTAGATATGATAATAGGAATTATAGGAATTTTAAAGGCAGGTGGAGCATATTTACCTATCTCCTCCAAATACCCTATAAAAAGAAAAAAAGCTATTATTGAAGATAGTGATATTGATATATTATTAACTACAAAGAATCTACTCAATACAGAAGTATTTAGTAATCAGATTATAGACTTAAAGGACAAAGCAATATATAAGGAAGATACTACTAATCTTATAAATATATCTAATCCAAATGACTTAGCTTATGTAATTTATACATCAGGAACAACAGATAAACCTAAAGGAGTAATGATAGAGCATAAGGGAATAGTTAATTTAAGAGAGTTTTTTAAAAAGCATCTTAATGTAACCGGAAAAGATAATGTTCTACAATTCCATAGGAGTTCATTTGATGGGTCAGTTTGGGAAATATTCAAAGGACTTTTAACCGGAGCAACATTACATATTGTTTCTGAGGAGATAATTGAAGACTATAATAAATTTGAGCAGTTCTTAAATAAAAATGAAATAACAATTGCATCTTTGCCTCCTCTATATGCAAACAATATAAATCCAGATAATATCAAGACACTGAGAATGTTAATTACAGCAGGCTCAAAATCTAATTTAAAGTTAGTAAATAGATGGAAAGATAAGGTAGAGTATATAAATGCGTACGGCCTAACTGAAACAAGTATTACTGCAACTTTGTGGAAAGTAAGTGATGAGAAAGTTGAATATAAGTTTGTTCCTATAGGTAGACCTATATCAAACACTAAAATTTTTATAGCTGATAAATATACTAATATGCAACCTATAGGAGTTCCAGGAGAATTATGTATTTCAGGTGAAGGTTTGGCTAGGGGTTATTTAAATAGATTAGATTTGACAGAAGAAAAGTTTATAAAAAACCCATTTATACCTTATGAAAGAATGTATAGGACAGGTGATTTAGCAAGATTGCTACCAGATGGAAATATTGAATTTTTAGGTAGGTTAGACGATCAAGTAAAAGTTAGAGGCTTTAGGATAGAGTTAGGTGAAATAGATAATCATCTCATTAAGCATATGGATATAAAAGAAGTAGTTACAATAGTAAAACCTAATAAAAATAATGATGTAGACTTATGCTCGTTTATTGTTTCTGATAAAGAATTAAATATAACTAAACTGAGAGAATATCTTATTGAAAGATTACCAGATTATATGATACCAACAACTTTTTTACAAATAGAAAGAATACCATTAACTCCTAATAACAAAATAGATAAGAAAGCATTAATTGGAATAAAAGCAAATTCTAAATTAATAGCTGAATACGAAGCGCCTAAAAATGAGATAGAAGAGATATTAGTAGGAATATGGCAAGAAGTATTATTAACAGAGGAGGAAATAGGTATAAATAATAACTTTTTTGAAATAGGAGGACATTCATTAAAAGCTATTACACTCTCAGCAAAAATATTCAAAGAATTAGATATAGAGGTACCATTACATGAAATTTTCAAATTACAAACAATAAAGAAACTCTCAGAATACATAAACAATGCTAAAAAAGTAGGATATATTCCTATAGAATCAGTAGAGAAAAGCAATTACTATCCTGCTTCATCTGCTCAAAAGAGAGTATATGTATTAGATAAATTAGAAAAAGAAAATATTAGCTATAATATACCGACAGTATTAGAATTAGAGGGAAAATTAGATAAAGAAAAGTTTAATGAAGCATTTAAAAAATTAATAAAGAGACATGAATCATTAAGAACTAGTTTTGCAGTTCTCAATGGAGAGGTTGTGCAGAAAGTAAGTAAAGAAATAGAATTCAAAATAAATTATACAAATACTGAGGAAAAAGAGCTAGATGGACTAGTAGAAAATTTCATACGACCATTTGACTTAAGTCAATCGCCTTTATTTAGAGTAAAGCTGGTTAAATTGTTAGAAGATAGACATGTATTAATGATTGATATTCATCATATAGTTTCTGATGGAATGACTATAAAAATTTTAATAGAAGAATTTACAAAATTATATCGAGGAGAAGAAGTTGCAAGTTTAAGAATACAGTATAAAGATTACTCTGTATGGCAAAAAGAGGTATTAGGTACAGAGTTGTTTAAAAGACAAGAACAATACTGGTTAGATAGATTCAAAGGGGATATACCAGTATTTAATTTGCCAACAGATTATCCAAGACCACCTCAGAAGAGTTTTGAAGGGGAGAGTATTAACTTTAAAGTTAGTAAAGAAGTTGCAGATAAATTGTATAAAATTGCAAGGAAGAATAAAACGTCGTTATATATGGTATTATTAGCAGCTTATAATATATTACTTTATAAATATACAGGACAAGAAGATATAATTGTTGGAACTCCAATAACAGGTAGAACTCATGCTGATATTCAGAATTTAGTGGGAATGTTTGTAAATACATTAGCAATGAGAAATCATCCAGAGGGAACTAAGACATTTGAGGAACTATTGCTAGAAGTAAAAGAAAATGCACTTAAAGCATATGAAAATCAAAGCTATCAATTTGAAGACTTAGTAGAGAAATTACCTCTGATAAGAGATCTTAGTAGAACCCCACTTTTTGATACGATGTTTGTGGTACAAAATATAGATATAAGACCTTTAGAAATAGAAGGTTTAAAGATAAAGCCATATAATATTAAAAATAAAACATCTAAATTTGATATTACATTAACTGCAATTGAAACAGAAGAAGGGATAAATTTTAACTTAGGATATTGTACTAGACTATACAAAAAAGAAACAATGGAAAGATTCAAGAAGCATTTTGTAAATATTATATATGAGATAATAAAAAATACACAGTGTGTGCTAAATGAAATAGAAATACTATTAGAAGAAGAAAAGAGGCTACTTCTACATGATTTTAACAATACAGAGACAGAATTTTCAAAGGATAAGTTAATACATCAATTGTTTGAAGACCAGGTAGAAAGAGGACCTGATAACATAGCAATAGTATTTGAAGACAAGTATGTTACATATAAAGAACTAAATAATAAATCAAATCAATTAGCAAGATTATTGAGAGAAGAAGGTGTAAAATCAGACACCATAATAGGAATAATGACAGAAAGATCTGTAGAGATGATAATAGGAATAATGGCAATATTGAAAGCTGGAGGAGCATACTTTCCAATAGATTCTAATCTTCCAAAGGATAGAATAATATATATGCTCGAAGATAGTACTGCTGATATTTTGCTAACCCAAGGCAGATTAATGGATAAAGTTGAATTTAAAGGTGAAATAATTAATTTAGAAGATAAAAGGAGCTATACTGGAGATAGTAGAAACTTAGATAATATAAATAAACATAATGATTTAGCATATATAATATATACTTCAGGGTCAACAGGTAAGCCTAAGGGGGTCAAAATTGAACATATTAATTTTTTGAATTTAACAAAGGGTATAACAAATAAAATTGAATTCTTAGAACATAAAACCATATTAGCAGTGAATACGATATCTTTTGATTTATTTACCAATGAAATATTAGTACCTTTAGCTAATGGATTGAGAATCTTATTAGCCAGTAAAGATCAGCTCAACGCTCCAGAACTATTAAAGAAATTCATTGCTGAGAACAATGTTGATATGTTAATTGTAACTCCTTCAAGACTTAAGTTGTTAACTGAAAATGGAAATCATTGGACCCACTTGAAAAAGCTAAAAGAATTAATGATAGGTGGAGAAATTTTATCTAAAGAACTATTTGAAAGTATAAAAAATAATTTACAAACTAGAATATATAATTTATATGGTCCTACAGAAGCGACAGTTTGGTCAACAGTGAGAAACTTAACAAATGAAACAGAAATAAATATAGGAACACCTATATTAAATACCCAAATATATATTGTAGATAAATATAACAATTTACAACCATTGGGAATATCTGGAGAATTGTGCATATCAGGATTAAGTTTAGCAAGAGGATATCTAAACAGACCAGAATTAACAGTAGATAGGTTTGTAGAAAACCCATTCATTGAAGGGGAAAAAATGTATAAAACAGGTGATCTTGCAAGATGGTTACCTGATGGAAACATAGAATTTTTAGGAAGGATAGACAATCAAGTAAAGATAAGAGGATATAGGATTGAACTAGAGGAGATAGAAAGTATTTTATTAAAGCATGAAGATATAAAAGAGTCAGTAGTAATTACTAAGGGAGAAAGTGATAAATATCTATGTGCATATATAGTAAGTGATAGAAGTATAGAGGTAAGAGAATTAAGAGAATATTTATTGAGTGAATTACCTCAATATATGGTTCCATCATATTTTATACAAATAGATAAAATTCCATTAACTTTCAATGGTAAGATAGATAGAAAAAGCTTACTTGAAATAGATGAAAATGTTAAATCTGTAGAAAAATATGTAGGACCTAGAAATGAAATAGAAGAAATATTAGTAGGTATTTGGCAACAAGTATTATCTACAAAGAAAAAAATAGGAATAAATGATAACTTCTTTGAACTTGGAGGACATTCATTAAAAGCTGTTACAATTTTATCTAAAATATCTGAAGAATTAGATACAAAGATACCATTACAAGAAGTATTTGGTAACCAAACGATAAATGAACTTGCAAAGTATATTTTATATGCCCTAAACAAATACGAAGGATATTTTGAAAAACCAGTATTGTTAAATAATATGAAACCTAAGAAAATTTTCTGTTTTCCAGGTGTTTTGGGTTTTGGTATAGTATTTAGGAAATTAGCAGATCTTTTAGATGACTTCTCAATATATGCTTTTAATTTTATAGATAGTAAAAATATAATAACAAAGTACGTTGATGATATTATAAATATTCAAAAAGAAGGGCCTTATATATTATTAGCATATTCAGCAGGGGGAGCATTAACATTTGAAGTTGCTAAGGAATTAGAAAAAAGAGGACATATGGTTTGTGATATTATTCTCTTCGATTGTTATAGAAGAGATGAGAATGAGGTAGTTTTTCAATATGAAGATGATATGCTCGAAAAATATTTAATGGACAATATTGAAAAAGGTAAAAAGTATATATTGACTAAAAAGGAAAAAGAAATATTTAGAGAAGAAATAGTAGAGAAAATAAATAAATATCAAAATTTTTATAATAATTTATATAATTTTGGGACTGTAAGTGCAAATATACACTTTTTAGTTTCAACAAGTATGGATGAAAGCAAAGTTTATAAAATGTGGGATCAATTTACCAGTAAAGACTATAAAATATACCGATGTTTTGGTGACCATAATGAAATGTTAACCTCTCCTTATTTAGAGAAAAATACAAGTATAATTAAAAAGATATTAGAAAAGAAAACATTAGATGATGATAATGTAATTATGAATACTTAACGGATAATTTAACTCGTTGTGATAGTTGAAATTTACAAATATAAAAGCCCTAATAATTATGTTAACCTATCATTGCAATCGGCAAAAAAAAGATAGGAGAAAAACATATGTTAGAGTTCAATAAATATGATATCAAGAAAATCGAAGATTTGAAAAATTTTATTACAGTAACCTTCGATATAATTGACGATATTTACCATGAAATTGCTCCAACAAATGTAGCAGAACGCCGTAATTCAGACAAAGCTATACTTTCAGATAGTGAAATAATTACCATAAGTATAGTTGGTGAATTAATGACTATCGATTTTGAAAATGCATGGTTTAATTTTGTAAAGCGTAATTAGAGTTAGACCCATGTATAGGTGATAGAACAAGATTTAATAGAACTCGTAGAAATCTATATTTAATCACAAAAGAAATTCGAAAGAAACTTGGCTCAATATCTGGCTTAGCAATTATCGCATTGTGGATAACATGCCAATACCAGTTTGTAAGTTTGGAAGGGCTTGTTTCCACAAACATTTAAGCCAGAAGCTGAGTATGGTCGTTGTCCGTCAAAAAGAGAAACATACTATGGATTTAAGCTTCATGTTGTATCTACATTTGAAGGATTCATAACAGATTTTATTGTTACTCCTGCAAATGTAGATGATAGAGAAGCTGTATGGTATAGAAAAAAAATCAAAATCAAATGATCCATTTACTGCGTTTACCCAAATTGCTAATAGTGTCAAAGTGAGTAGTGATTTCAGGCACTTGGGAAATATTATGAGGAAATAAGTATAACAGAAAAATCGTTGTTAGATAAATACTTAAACGGAATAAAATATAAATCATTTATCGATGATAAACCTTTAGTGTTTCCATTTAGGTTTAATAAGAGTCAATTAAACAACGCACCTACTAAAGTAGGTGGATTTAGGCATAAATGCCTAAGACTGAAAGTCTTCTTTAGGCTTAAGCCCAATAAATTTTACTATTCTTCAACCTTAAAATTACTTTTAGTTACTGGTATTTCTTCATTTTCTATATAATTTTTCACTATCTCTTCTGTTACATTCCTTACAGTTGTAAATATTTATACCCATTAAGAAAATCATCTTTAAATTCTATTAAAGAATAATCTTCTATGTCATCAATAAATATATTTATAATTTTTTGATCCTCAGTTTCTTCTTTATCTCCTGTAGTACCATCCATTATCATTAGCTTCTTATAAAGCTTTGAATCTTGTTTTAATATAGTAGAAAGTTTAACTATATTTTTATCTTCAGTAGTACAACTAATGAGAAAGCTTGATATAAACAAAACAACTAAAACAATTAATATTTTTTTCATATCATACAACTCCTAAAGAAAATATACTTCATTACATAAAAAGCTTAATATTATATAGAGTAATCAAAAGGTACCAATATTCTAAGCACATCATAACATATATGCAATAATATGTAAAATAAAACTATTAATGAGTTTGAATTAAGTTTTTGTCCTTTAACTTGAATGAATAGTACTACCTAATATAAAAGAAGATAAGCCTATCATTATTGTCTTTTATAATTAAAAACATAAAATATTAGAATTTATATTATTAACAATATGACATGTATAAGTATGTACTTAATAAATATAATAAAAGCATAATCCAAAATTTTTTCAATGAAAGTAATGTGTTTATATAATATAATAAATATATGCTATTATTTATTAAATTTGTCTATAAAATTGTTTCCTTTTTACTAATAAACCAATGTACAATAAAAGGGTAAGAGTGAATAGGAGTGTTTAAAAATGGATAAAAAAAGACTTATTTACGGATTTCTTCTTGTGTTGATAGTAGTGTTAATGGGTTCATTAATAGCTGGAGTTGTTATATCAAACGAAATCGCTAGGTCATCAAAAGATGAATACCTATGGGCTTCTAAGGAAAAGGCTAAGGCTCATATTATGGTTATTATAGATGACTCAAATCAGGCTTATGATGAAGCATTTAATAAGGGAATATTAGATACAGCTGCTGAGTTTAATATAGCTGTTGAGATAAATAAAATAGACAGGTCTAATTATTATGAAGACGTTATAGTTGCTCTTGATAAAGCAAAATATTTAAAGGTGAATGGTATTATTGTGCATGCTATCGATGATGAGGGAATAATTGAGAAAATTAAAGAAATTAGTGACATTGGCATACCTGTGATAACAATTGAAGAAGATGTTCCTAAGAGTCCAAGAATTTGTTATGTTGGAGTTAATAGATATGATATTGGTCAGCTAGCAGGAGAAAGCTTTGCTAGACTATTAAATGGTAAAGGAAAAATTGCAGTGATTGATCAGAGAAGTTATGGTAAGGATAGAACTTTTCAGGAAGAAATGATGATGCTTGGATTAAAAGAAGTTTTGAAGTCTTATCCTAATCTTACTCTTGAAATTATAAAATATACAGAACAAGGAGTACTTAGTGCAGAAACAGTGGCAACAGAGATATTACTAAATAATAACCAAGTAAATGGTATACTTTGCACAAGTGGCGAAAATACACTAGGTGTGGTTCAGGTTCTGATTGATAATAATCTTGTTAATGATGTAGTATTAGTAGGGTATGGTAATGATACTGAGATAATGGAATATATTAAAAAAGGAAATGTGATTGAAGCTTCTATAGTCACAGATTACGAAGATATTGGAAGAGAAGCTATAAAGGCATTTGTTGAGTATAGAACAAATAAGTTTGTTTCAAGTTACATTAATACAGATATACGAGTTGTAGATGAAACAAATATACTTGATTATATAAGCGAAATGAGTGATTCAAATGACCAAAATGAATAGAGTAAGCTCTATTAAGAATAATTTAATTGTTTATTCATTAGGTGTTATATTACTTATGACAATTCTCAGTGTGTACTCATTATTTATTATGGAAAGATATAAAGGACAAATAGAAGCCATGTTTGAAAAGCATATTTTTCTATCAGATATACAGTCTGTTATTTCAGAATTAGATAATGATTTATTAGGTTTTTTAAGCTCAAAGAGCTCAACAAGATTAAATGATTATAATAAAAAAAGACAAGAGTTTTTCGATTTATTAGAAGGAGATTATGATAATATTTATAGTACAGAAGATGTTCTCATGAAAAATATCAAAAATCTTTCAGAGGAATATATCAACCAAGCTCAAAACGCAATCTCATATAAAAGGCAGAGAAATGTATCTAAATACTATATAAACTACGAAAAAAGCAAAACCATAAAAAACTTTATTTTTGAATATATAGACAAACTCAATTCAATACAACTATCAAGGAATTCAAAGACCTATCTTGAACTTGTAAATCAGACTCATCTTTTACAAACTATAACTTATATAATTGTTATTAGCTTAATAATAATATCTTTACTCATAGTATATTTAATTACAGCGAGAATGGTAAAACCATTTAGTCAGTTGACACATGTAGCTGAAGAAATATCAAAGGGAAATTTTGATACTGAAGATATATATCTTGAGTTTGATGATGAATTTAAACTATTGGCAATTGCATTTAATAAGATGAAAAATAATATAAGGGAATATATAGCAGAGGTAAAAAATATCGCAGAGACAGAAACCAAGCTTAAAGATCAGCAACTCAAAAATGTTAAAATGGAGCACCTTTTAGATAATGCAAGATTATATGCTCTACAATCTCAGATTAATCCACATTTTCTATTTAATACGATTAATGCTGGTGTTCAATTATCTATAATGGAAAGAGCAACTAGAACTGGAGAATTTCTCGAAAGTATGTCTAGGCTTTTCAGATATAATATTCAAAAAATGGATTCCACATGTACATTAGGTGAAGAAGTAAAAAATATATCTGATTATTATGACCTGCTAAAGGTGAGATTTGGTCATAGGATTAGATTTGAATTAGATATTGATCCTTTGACATTTGATAAAAGGGTACCACCACTCATCCTTCAACCATTAGTGGAAAATGCATATATACATGGACTAAGTGGTTTGGAAGAAGGCGGTACTATTAAGGTAACTACTAGATATTTACTCAATGAAGTTTGTGTCATTGTAGAAGATAATGGAAGAGGGATAGAAAACTCACTAATAGAAAAGATATTAAGTAGGAATAGCAATAGTCAATTAGGTCAAAATGAAGAGGTAGGAATTGGTATACGAAATGTACGGGATCGATTAGAGCTATATTTTCACAGGAGTGATATATTTAGGATGGAGGGCAGATTAAATCAAGGCGTAAAAATTACAATTTGCTTGCCACATGAAGCTTAAATGGAGGGTAATATGTATCGATTAATAATTGTAGACGATGAACAAATTGTTTTGGATGGACTGAAATTTCTAATTGAAGATACTTTGGAGGATATAGAGGTTGTAGCAACCGCTAGTTCAGGGCGTGAAGCAATAGCTGTTTGTGAGAACTATAACCCTGATATTGTACTGATGGATATAAAGATGCCTGGTATTAATGGGATAGAAGCAATAGAAGCTATAAAAAAGCGGCATATAGATACTAGGTTTGTGATTATATCAGCATATGAACAATTTGAATATGCCAAACAAGCTGTAGAACTTGGAGTATGCGATTATATTTTAAAACCTATAAATCCTAAAAAGGTAACAGATGTATTAAACAGTATTAAAAATGATATTTTGGTAGAACGTAATCAAAGACTTCGTGAGATTGAAAATAAAGAAAAACTAAAGAAGATAATACCAATATTAGAGCATGCCTTTATTTATTCACTACTGCTAAATACAGATTATCGAGACGAATTAATTAAATATCAAGATCTTTTTGAAGCAAAGAAAAGAAAAGGCTATGTGATGGTTATTGAGTTTGGAGAAGGAAAACATCAAAATTTGCATGATAAAATAGGTACAGGGATAATTGGACAATCCATTTACCCTAAGGTTCAAAGTGCTATTAAATATAAATGTAAATGTATTGTAGGACCAATGATAATAAATCAAATTACAGTTTTAGTTTATGAGAATCAAACAGAGTCTGAATATGAACAGAGGATAAAAGCATTTGAGATAGCAGATTCAATATATAATTCGATAAAAAAACTAGTAGATAGTAATATTCATATTGGTATCGGTTCATGTTATGCTCTTGAAAAATGTAAAAATTCATTGGAGGAGGCAATGTTTAGTCTTAATCGCATAACAGATGAAAATATTGTTCATATTAATGATATTTCTCAAAAGAATAATTCCAATGATGATTATACTTATATAGATATAAAGGAAGATGAAACACATATTATTAAACTGCTTGAAATTGGGGATAAAGAGCGATTAGTTAATGAAATGAAAACGTTTTTCAACAAAGTAAATAAGAAGTTCCATGGTGACATAGTCGAAGTTAGAAATACTATACTTGAATTAATGGTTATGGTGCTGAGTTGTTCTTATAGAAACGACCTACAAGAAGAAATCGTTGGTTATTCAAGTTACTTGAATGAATTAAATAGCTTAGATAGTATTGTTTCAATACAAAATTGGTGTCTTAGAAAAGTAAGCTATATTGTTGAGCAGGTGCAAAGTAAAAAGGATAAACACATATCAAGAGTTGTATTGAATGCTAAAAAATATATTGATGAGCATTTAAATGAAGATCTAAATCTCATAGATATATCTAAAGAAGTATCAGTAAGTCCACAGTATTTTAGCAAGATATTCAAAAACGAAATAGGACAGAGCTTTGTTGAATATGTTCGTAAGAAAAGAATAGATATAGCAAAAGAGCTTTTGAAAACTAACAAATATTCTGTTAAAGAAATTTGTTATAAAATTGGATATAATGACCCTAACTATTTTAGCCGTTTATTTAAAAAATTAGTTGGTGTTTCACCAACAGAATATAGATAAGAATCGGTGTGGCTAGTGAAATAATTTGAAAAAGGTGGGGTAATAATGAAACTATTTAAAAACAAGCTGAATATGTTTATAGTTTTTATAACTACATTTCTTTGTTTGAGTATTATTATCTTCTTTGTTAATGAATTGTATAAAAAGGGAACTATGGAGGATGATGGGAAAATTACTATTGGTTTTTGTGCTGATACTCTTGTCATAGAACGTTGGCAGAGAGACCAAGAAATTTTTCAAGCAAAAGCAAAAGAAAAGAATATAGATGTTATCGTTTATAATGCTAATGAAGACAATGAGACGCAAAATAGACAGATACGACTGCTTATAGATAAAAATGTAGATGTAATGGTTGTTATACCATATGATAAAGATGGTATTAGTGAAGCAATAGGTGAAGCAAAAGAAGCAGGAATTAAAGTAATTGCTTATGATAGATTGATTAACGATGCAAATATAGATGCTTATATTTCATTTGATAATGTTAAGGTAGGAGAACTACAAGCTAAAGCTTTGACAGACGTAGTACCAAAAGGGAATTATATAATAATAAACGGATCTCCAGATGACAACAATTCATCTATGTTTAGAAAAGGTTATATGAGTGTTCTTGAAGAATCTGTTCAAAATGGATACATTAATATTGTTGAAGATAAATGGGCGAACGATTGGAGAGAAAAATATGCTTATGATATCGTATTAAAAGCTTTAAATGAAAATATTCAAGTTGATGCAATTATTGGTGCTAATGATCGTTTAGCAGAAGCAGCTATCAGAGCTTTGGCTGAAAAAGGTTTAGCAGGTAGTGTGTATGTAGCTGGTCATGATGCAGAGATTAGTGCCTGTCAGCGAATTGTAGAAGGAACACAGTATATTACTATATATAAACCTATTCGACTATTGGCTGAATCAGCAGTTGATCTTGCAATAGATTTAGTAAATGGCAAAGATGTCAATACAGAAGAAGTAATAAACAATGGAATGATAGATGTACCATATATTAAATTGGACGTATTACCAGTTACTATAAATACATTAGAAGAAACAGTGATAGAGGATGCTTTTCACAGACGAGAAGATATCTATAGATAATTAAAGTATAATTCAAATAAATGAACGTCTCATAAAAAGACCAGATAGTTAGTCTTTTATGAGGCGTTCATTTTTTAGCACATATTTAAGGTTAAAATAATCTCTGAATAAATTTAATATTAAATTTTTAGAGATTAAAAATTTAAAATATATAAAAAATTAAAAAAATACAGATTTCTCCTTTTCTCAGTCATGGAGTAAAATTTATATATTATATATACTAGTTTTAAGGAAAACACAATTTATATAATTAATAGGAGGCTAAAAATGAAAAAACTATTGGTATTATTTCTTATGCTTGCATTATCAGTTAGCTTATTAGCAGGATGTAGCAATTCTAAAGATGATTCACAGGGTGCGACAGAAACTGATAAAAAAGATGGTTTAGTAGATATTGGTATTGTACTTCCTACTAAAGAAGAGCCACGTTGGGTACAAGATGAAGCAAGATTCAAAGCAGCTTTAGAAGGTACAGATAAGTCTGTAGAAATTCTTTTTAGTCAAGGTGACTCAGCAAGAGAAAAGCAAAATGTTGAAACTTTGATTTCTAAGGGTATTAAAGTTCTTATTATAACTCCGCATGATGGAGCAGCAGCAGCGGCAGCAGTTGAAGCAGCAAAAGAAGAGGGTATTACAGTAATTTCTTATGACAGATTAGTAACCAATACAGATGCAGTAGATTACTATATCACATTCAATTCTGTTTCAGTTGGTGAAGCTCAAGGTCAATATTTATTAGATCAATTAGATGATAGTAAAGGTGAAAAATTATACCTTTATGCAGGAGCTGCAACAGATAATAATGCATTCTTATTCTTTGAAGGTGCATGGAACAAATTACAGCCTAAAATTGCTGATGGTACATTTATAGTTCAAAACTCATCAAAGGCAGTTGAATACAAAGATAAAGCAAAATTAACTCGTGAAGAAATGGGTCAAATCATAGAACAGATTACAACAGATTGGAAACCAGAGGTTGCTAAGTCAAAAGCAGAATCTCATATAACTGCAGCTGCGCCAAAAGGGAAAACGTTTATATTAGCTCCAAATGATGGTACTGCACGTTCAATCTATGATCAATTTGCAAAAGAAGATGGTCTAGAAATTTATATAACTGGACAAGATGCTGAAATTCCATCAATTCAATATGTTATAGATGGTAAACAAAGTATGACAGTTCTTAAAGATGTAAGAAACCTAGTAACAGGTGCTATTGAAACAGCAACTAACATTCTAGATGGTAAAGAAATTGAAACAAATGGTTCTTATAATAATGGTAAAATTGATGTTAAAGCTAAAGATATTAAGGTTATCACAGTAACTCAAGATAATGTAAAAGAAACAATCATTGATTCAGGATATTACGGAGCATCAGAATTCAACGGACTGTAGATTTAATCTAAAACATTAAACCCCTTATTAAACATAATAGTGATGGGCATTTGCCTATCGCTATTATGATATATTATAAGACTTGATAGGAGCTTTCAAATGGCGAATATATTAGAAATGAAAAATATAACAAAAGAATTTCCAGGTGTAAAAGCACTTGATAATGTGAATTTCAAAGTTAAGAAAGGAGAAATTCACTGTCTGGTTGGAGAAAATGGAGCTGGTAAATCAACATTGATGAAGGTTTTAAGTGGAGTATATCCCAAGGGAGATTATGCAGGCGATATTGTTTTTGATGGAGAAGTACAAAGTTTTCATGGAATAGGTGATAGTGAAAACAAAGGTATTGCAATTATTTATCAAGAACTTGCGCTTGTACCAGAAATGACAGTATATGAAAATATTTTTCTTGGTCATGAAATTAAGAAAAATGGTGTCATAGATTGGCATAGTACTAAAATTAAAGCAACTAAAATGCTTGAAAAAGTTAAGCTTGATGTTCATCCTGCATCTAAGATAATAGATCTTGGAGTTGGAGTACAACAGCTCATAGAAATTGCTAAGGCACTTAGCAAAGATGTAAAGCTTCTTATATTAGATGAACCAACTGCTGCTCTCAATGAAGATGATAGTGAAAATTTATTAAAATTACTGAATGACTTAAAAGAGCAAGGTGTAACATCTATAATGATTTCTCATAAATTAAAAGAAGTTATTCAAATTGCAGATACGGTAACTGTACTTCGTGACGGACAAACTATTTGTTCACTCAGTGCACAGAAGGGTGAAATAAATGAACGAGATATAATTAAATATATGGTTGGAAGAGAAATTAACGATATTTTCCCTAAGAGAGAAGTAAAGAATTTTGGAGATGTTCAGCTGGAAGTTAGCAACTGGTCTGCTTTTGACAGGAAATTGGGCAGATATGTAGTTAAGGATGTTGACTTTAAAATTAGAAAAGGTGAAATTGTTGGAATTGCAGGACTTATGGGAGCAGGAAGAACAGAATTTGCTCATAGTATTTTTGGAAATTCAAAAAACTATCAATTATCAGGAGAACTTAAGATAAATAATAAAAAAGTAGTAATAAAAAGTCCAAAAAAAGCAATTAAAAATGGATTAGCTTATGTATCAGAAGATAGAAAGGGTAACGGTCTAATTCTAATTGAAGATGTTAAGCAAAATATTACTTTAGCGAACCTTAAAAGTATTGCAGATGCTTTTGTTGTTAAAAAAAATGAAGAAATAAAGGTAGCTGAAAAATATCGTAAATCTTTAAATATTAAAACACCTTCAATCCAGCAGAAGGTTCGTAATTTAAGTGGAGGAAACCAGCAGAAGGTAGCTCTAGGTAAGTGGCTATTTGTAGAACCTAATATTCTTATTCTTGATGAACCGACAAGAGGAATAGATGTTGGGGCTAAATATGAGATTTATACCATTATGAACGAACTTGTAGTTAAAGGCTTAAGTGTAATTATGATTTCGTCAGAATTGCCGGAAGTTCTTGGCATGAGTGATCGTATTTATGTTATGGCAGAAGGTAAGATGACAGGAGAATTGAAAATTGAAGAAGCTACTCAAGAAAATATAATGGAAATGGCGACAGTATAGGAGGATTAAAATGTTTAAGGATTTAACATCAGCAATAAAGGATAACATAAGAGATTATGGTATGTACATTGCGCTTGCCATAATTATTATCATATTTACAACCCTTACAGATGGATTATTTATAACACCAAGGGTAATATCAGATCTTATTGATATGACTGGATATATTGCAGTTTTATCTGTAGGGATGACATTAGTTATAGTTATACGACATATTGATTTATCTGTAGGTTATATAGCAGGATTTTTAGGTGCTATAGCAGCTATACTAAGCTCTAAAGTTGGCTTGCCATTATATATTATTTTTCCAGCGGTACTTATTTTGGGAGCTCTAATTGGAGTTTTGTGGACAGGAACTCTTGTTGCCAAAATTAAGATACCTGCTTTTGTAGCTACACTTGCAGCTATGACAATTTTTAGAGGCTTATTAATACGAATAACAAATAGTGCTACTATTTTCACGGATAGTGATGCATTTAATGCAATTGGAAATGGTTATATTCCTGATATATTTAATAATAGTAATATACATGTATTGACTATGATTATTGGAATAGCAGCTGTTCTTTTATTTATCTTTATTGAAATCAAAAACCGTAGGAAACAAATCGAATATAATTTACATGTAAGTACATTGCCAATCTTTGTCGCAAAGCTTATATTTGTATCAGCAATAGTAATGTATTTTATTTGGAAATTAGCTTGTTTTAAAGGTTTTTCTTGGACAGCTGTAATAGTTGCAATAGTTGTAGTTATATATAATTTTGTAACTAAAAATACTACATTAGGTCGTCATATTTATGCAGTAGGAGGAAATCCAGAGGCTGCGGAGCTATCAGGTATTAGTGTTAAATTTATTACATTTGTTGTATTTGGATCAATGGGGATGCTAGCGGGATTGTCAGGTCTTTTATTTACAGCTAGATTGCAATCAGCAACTCCAACAGCTGGTATGGGGTTTGAGCTTGATGCAATAGCAGGAGCATTTGTAGGTGGTACATCAGCATCAGGTGGTGTAGGTAAAATAACAGGGTCGATTATTGGGGCATTGGTTATGGCATCATTGACTAAAGGAATGGATTTAATGAATGTAGGAGTTTCATACCAATACATCATCCGCGGACTGGTACTTGTTGCAGCAGTTATATTTGATGTAAAAACTAGAAATCTGCGTTCAAAAAAAGCATAAATAGCTTATAGACATATTAATATGAATATTAAATTATAAAGCTCTCATAGATAAATATTGAGAGCTTTTATTAATTTAATACCTCATATACATATGTTAGTAAGTATTACCTAAAATAAGTATATTAATTTCTATTGGGTATGTGAAAGGTAAAAGTGCATTGATGTTATTAAATAAATATGCAAACTTAAAATATAAATTTGGAAAGTAGATATTTTAGAGCAGAGCTTTACTATGTAAGTACAGTAGGACTAAACGGGGTAACAATCAAAAATTATATATAAGAACAAGAAAAGCGGGATTCTAAAGTATTAAATATGGTTTATCTTAATGAGTTTAGGAGGTATTGAAAAAGGAAGTTATATGGTATAATATAGAAAAAATAGTATGAAAAAAGGTATTTGTTTTGAACAGAAAGGAGTTAAACATATGTACTCACTTAATTCAATCATTAATTTAATACAGCAATATGAAGAATCTTTAAATAAATCAGAATCCAAATATAATCTAACAGGAGATGAAAAAGATTATCTTTCAGCGAAGAACAAAATACGAAATTTATTTAATTGTTCAACATTTAAAAACTCTATTAATTGTTTGTCCAAATCTCTTGTTCCTACAGAAACAGCTTTATTGACTGAAATTAATAAAAAATCCTTTATATATAATACTAATTCTAATTTAAGTTCAAAAATAACTACATTAGAATTTGAGTTAAGAAAAATAAGAAAAACTATTTCTCAAGAAAGATACCAAAAATTATTAAAAGAACTTATAATGTTAAGAAATGATTTTGCTCAGGAAATAGGTTTTGAAAATTATTTAGAATTGAAATATTTTGAACACGGTTTAGATAAAAATATATTAATTTCTAAAATTAATTATCATAGGCTTGGTGTACAAAAAAAATATTTAAATTTTATAAATTCTAATTCTGCTTCTAATTTGCCTAATCAACCCTTTTCTGTTAATCAACAATTTCAATTAGCTCAAGATACCCTTAACGATATTGGAATTGAATTAAATTTTTCTCAAATAAAATTTTATCTAGAGCCTGACCCTAACAAAATATCAAGAGCATGTGCTGTTCCTATTACAGTCCCTGAAGAAATACATGTTATTGTCAACTCGAAAGAAGTATTTTTAAATTTAGTAGTATGTATAATGCATGAAATAGGTCATGCTGTTAATCTTAATTACATAGATTCTAATTTAAATTATCTTTATAGAACTCCCTATAATGCTGCATTAAATGAGGCAGTTGCAATTTTCTTCGAAAAAATAATTTTGTCACCTGAGTGGTTTAAAAAATACTTAAATCAAAACTATCCTACTATTAATAAAAAAGAATGTCTGTCTATTCCTATCCTTATTTGTTGTTTTGAGTTTGAAGAGATGATTTATAATGATGTTACTTGTAATTATGATAAAATATGGGAGAACATAAGAGAAAAGTACATGCCTAAATATAGCTTCAATTGGACAGATCATCATTTTTTTGTAACGGAGCCGGGTTATACTACTTCTTATTTAATGGCAGAATTTTTATCGGAAAGTATAAAAGAATATATTATTAATGAACATGGCGGTTTGTTGACATCAAATACTGGATTCTTTTTAAAAAACGATATTTTTAAACATGGAAAACTTCTGAATTTTCAACATCTGATACAAAAAATAAATTTTGTATAAGAACTTATCAGTAAATGCTAGAGATTATACAATCTATATATGGATAGGAATCCATACAAGAGGTTGTAGCATTTTATTAATATTTAAAGAATCTTCGATTAGGTTATTTTCATATCTATTAAAAATAGAACGGTCAACATCTATCATAGTGGATAATTCAAAATTCACATGGGATAAATTACAAAATTTAACGAAAACAATTGTAAATAATACTGAAATATGCTAAAATATACCTGGGGAATAATATCAATAATACAATAATATACATAAAATGGTATCGTAGTCAGCAATGGTAAGATTATGTTATCAAGAAGATATAATTCAATAGATGAACAAAGCGATAAAAAAGTTTCTAAAATTTATGAGGAAAAGAACGTCTATCAAAAGAAGTCAGCTAATCTTATGTTGCTTCAGTTATACGTAAAGGAATTTTAGGACTATTTCTAATCTAAAGGATTATAAAAAAATAAACAAATATGAAAAAATAAGAGAAGATACGGTTTAAAAGTTTCCGTAACTACTCTATTATATGTAAAGGGGGAGAATGCATGAAAAAATATAATGCTCCAAAAGCTAAAAAAATCAGTTTACCAGCAGCTTTAGCAGCAGATGTTTGCATGTAGAACAAATGTTTCAAAGAATAGATAGGCGAAAGCTTATCTATTCTTTGAAATACTATTATTAATCTAAATTTCTTAGATAAAATAACAAATAGGAAACTTAAAAATTAAATATTTGCCAAAGATAAACTATTTTGAAGATGTAATAATTGTTTTTTTGAAGGAGGATAGACAAATTGTAAGGAAAAGTGCAAGAAAAGTTTGGTGAGTTAAGTTTACATTGAAATAATAGATGAGATATTAAGTAAACTATTAACATAGATTTAAATGGATAAAACTTTGATGATAAAAAACTTTTTAATTACTAAGAATGAGGTGTGATTAACATAAAAATTGCAGAAGAAAATATCAATAATTATAGATTTAATAAATTAAATATTTACAATTCTGTTGATATAAGAACATATGATGAATTAGATAAATTAATAAATTGTTTTATTGGATTACATGCTGCACGAATTGGAAAACCATATCTATCTTTATTAAGTAAAGGGGTAACATGCCATGTTAATAAGCTATATGAATATATAAATAATTCGAATAAATATGTAACTATACGGTGTGTTCGCAAAACCTTACATATCACAAATATTAGAAATGCAGAAGTACTGCATCATGCTACTAGTAGATTAAGAATACCGCCAAAAATAAAAAAATTCAATGCAGTGAAATTAGAGTTATTTAAAGATTTTGCTAAAAATTTATTTATTGTAAATACATTTATCAATCCTAATGATTTAGAAGAAAAATTTATGAAAAAATTTAATGTTGATAAAATAGATGCAAAATTAATAAATAAATTTCTATGGGAAAGTGGAATTTTATATCTAAAAAATTTAAGTAAACAATTCAATAAAGAGAAAAGAGTATTTGGACTTTTTCAAAAAGCATTTAACTTTGATTTAGAGCTGAGTAAACAGAGTGAACAAGAATATATAAATGAATTGATTAAGTATTATATTTATGCATTTGGTCCAGTTTCAAAAAAAGATATCATTTGGTGGACAGGCATAAGTTCAGGTAAAATTAATAAAGCTATCGAAAGTATTAAAAAATCTTTAACTATAATTTATGGTAAGAATTCCAATATCCAAATGTTAATCTTTAACGAACATCTAGATAGTTTAGTTAAAATAAAAAAAATGGTAAACGAGTGTAAGTTTTTAGCTTATGAAGATTGCGCATTAAAAGCATATTATGAAACAAGAAAGTTATATACTGGAAATTATGCTCTTTATTTCAATAAAATTGGTGAAGTTTACGCTACTATTTTAATGAATGGAGAATGTATAGGACAGTGGGAGATAGATAAACCGAATAAAAAGATAAAATTTACAATACATAAACAAATGTGTAGTAAGAATATGGAACGAATACAGCTTGAAAAAGAACGAATGGAAAGCTTGATATTTTAATATCGGTTTGGAGGAGTAAAAATGAAAGCAATTATATTTTATCCAGAGGTTTATGAAATAGCTAGATTTAAAGAAAAAAGAAAAGAGTTTCCACCTTTTGGAGTACTTTATCTTGCATCAGTATTAGAAAATCAAGGTGTAAACATGAAAATAGAAAAAATTACGACAAAAAATAGAAAATTTGATTTAAGGGAATATGACATTGTATTATATAGTTTATCATCATCGTGTACTTATGGAATGATGTTAAATAGTAGAAATAATAGTTTATTCAAGAAAGAATGTATTGTTATTACCGGAGGGATACATGCTTCTTTATATCCATACCAGACATTAAATGATTTTAGTGCTGATGCAACAATTTTAGGTGAGGGAGAAGTAACATTACCGCTGACTATAAATGAATTGTTGAATAGAAAGCAACAATTAATTAAGGGAGTAATATTTAGAAATCAAATTGTAAATAGTGATGATTGGTTTAGTGAACCAATAAAAGATTTAGATAGTATTCCTTTTCCTGCTAGACATTTAATTCCGATTGAAGATTTTATATTTCCGGATAGATTATCTCGAATGAATTTGAATATGACACATATTCTTACCAGTAGAGGATGTCCTTTTAACTGTTATTTTTGTGGAGGATTGAATAAAATACATAGGTACAGAAGTCCTCAAAATATATACGATGAATTATTAATGCTAAAAGAAGTATATGAAATAGAAGGATTTGTTATTAATGATGAAAATTTTATAATTAACGAGACCAAAGTAAAAGATATTTGTGAAAAAATAGCAAGTTTAAAGATGCCGTGGTCTGCGTTATCTAGAGTAGACACTATTAATAAAAATATAGTAGAATCAATTGCTAGAGCTTCATGTATTGAATTGAAATTTGGACTTGAATCAGGTAGTGATACAATGCTAAAAAATATGAATAAAGGAAATACAATTATTCAGGCTGAAAATACATTGAAATTATGTAAAAAATATGGATTAAAAGCTAAATTATTTATGATTCACGGATTTCCAGGCGAAAATTGGACAACAACAAAAGAAACAATAGGATTTTTAGAGAGGAACAAAAACTATATAGATAGAGTATCTTTATTTAGTTGGACGCCGTTGCCAGGATCATATGTTTATAATAATTCTAAAAAATACGGGTTAGACTCCAAGAAATTGACATATGATAATGCAGTAATTTATTCGGAAAATTTTGATTGGTTTGAATGTGAGGAGGAAAATATAATTATAAAAGAATCCTTTACTGTATTAAAGCAGTATATAGCTAGTAATTTTTAAGTGTAAAGCGAGGAGATGACTATGAGTAAAATAATTGCTTTATGTGGGATAGATGGTTCAGGAAAAAGCACTTATATTAATTATATTAGCACTTATTTTTTAAGCTTAAATAAGAGTGTACATGTAGCTGATCCAATGAAGAATGGAATTTATAATAATAGTTTAAGGCAAGGAGGGAGTTGTAAAAGTAGTAAAGTCATGTATGAAAAGTATACACCTGAATTAGTAAGTATTACTTATGCTCTAGATTTACTAAACAGCATGAATAAAATTGTGAATTTAAATCACGATGTGATTATAACACATAGACACTATTTATGTTGTCTAGCTTGTGCTGAATTATTTACTAATAATTTAGACATGATACGGAAGATAATTAGTTTAGTTAAAAGACCTGATTTAATAGTATATTTAGATACAGATATAGAGGTTGCATATAGTAGAATTGTAAAAAGAGCTGAAGAGCTTTCAATCAAAGAAGATAAATTAAACCTCATGAAGTGTAAGAAAACATATGAAAAATTAATAGAACAAATTTCAACCGAGTTAGTAATAGTAAATACCGATAGAGATATTACTAATAATCAATTTGAACTAAAAAAATTAAATATGAAAATAAATAATATATTATAACTATTGAATATATGAGATTATAATTTACATTAGTATACTAATAACAATTCACTAATATATTGGATTTATCTTGTTTTGAGTTTGAAGAAATGATTCAAAATGATTTCACTTGTAATTATTACGAAATATGGGAAACTATAAAAAACATATGCCTAAAATTGGCTTCAATTGATAGAACATCATTTTTTCCCAATCAGGATATACAGCTTCTTACTCAATGGCAGAATTTTCATCGGAAAGTATAGAAGAATATATTCTTAACGAATATGGCGGTTTGTTGACTTCATATAATGGATTCTTTTTAAAAAACGAAATATTTAAACATGGAAAATTTCTGAATTTTCAACATAACACTTCTTTTATCCATATAATTGAATATCATTATGCTTTTAAACCAAGCTACTTTTTTCGTGAAAAATACATGTAAGATAGAATGACTTAAAAGTTTAAATTAATTGATTATCCAAAAGATACTATAAGAGTAGCTATTGTCAATGTTTTAGTAATACTCACTGAGTATGCTTCATTATTGGTACTAATCTCCATTCATTGAACTTAGGTAAAATGAAAATCATACTAATAAATAACACACACTATACACGAGTACAAAAAATCATTTGTTTTAATATTAATAAAATATACAGTGATTAGTATATAAACGGTATTACATACAACTATTTCTTATAATAGTTTATGTTATGATACACTTCTCTGTAAAATACCTTTTAGCATTATTAACTGATACTATTATTGTAACCTTAAAAAAGAGTATGACTTCATATATTATTATTTGAGGCAAGATAGAATTGCAAGTATTAGCATACTTAAATATAACAAATATAGTTTAATTTCTAAGTGCGTGGTCTAAATCCATCGTCTTTAAACGGTATACGCTTTAAACCTTAATGATTTGAGCCATACTAACCAAGAGGTGATTAGTATGGAATATGAAAATGATATGTGTATATATAATATTAAGTACCATATAATATGGGTTACAAAATACAGATATGAAGTATTAGTAAAACCAATTTCAATAAGACTAAGAGACTTAATAATACAAGGATGTGAAGCAAGAAATATAAAGATAATAAAAGGTAGTGTAGGAAAAGACCATGTTCATATGTTAGTATCATGTCTACCAAATTTATCACCAAGTAAAACAGTACAGTAATTGAAAGGAAGATCGTCTAGATTATTACAAGAACAGTACCCAGAGTTAAGAAAAAGGTATTGGGGACAACATTTATGGGCAAGAGGATATTTTTTGCGGGCAGTATGTAATGTAACAGAAGAGATAGTGAAAAATTATATAGAAAATTGAGAAATACCAGTTACAAAAAGTGATTTTAAGGTTGAAGAATAGTAAATTTATTGGGCTTAAGCTCAAAAACTTAAGTGGGCTTAAGCCTAAAAAAGACTTTCAGTCTTAGGCATTTATGCCTAAATCCACCTACTTTAGTAGGTGTGTTGTTTAATTAAAAACATTTATTATTTCCAAATAAAATATTCTTTTTATTAATTGTTCAAACTCTATATACTACTATATTACATTGATATATTTTAGTTCTAATTATATTCCTCCAGCTTGTCCTATTTTTGATATTATTTGATTTGAAAAATCAATAATTTTTTCAGCATTATTTATTAAACTTTTCTCACTATCAAGAACTTCTTGAAAATATAATTTTTTAAATCTTGTATAAATTTTTTCAGCTTCTTTATCATATTCAGCCAAATTTTTTAATTTTATAGGTATCCATTTATCTCTATCAAGAGAAGTTTTTTTATGAAAAATATATGCTTTCATAGTTTCTAATAATACAGTTCTAGCAGTGGTTACAGCAACTTCTGCTTGTTTACTTTCTATATTACCAATAACATCTTCATATTTAACGTCAACATTATTTATACATATCCTTGTCATTAATTGATAATAACTATTTTCATTGAAGTCCTTTTTTATAGCATAAAATAAATTTTCGTTATAAATTGGGATTCCATTTAGAAATCTATGTATAAATGATGTGAATTTAAATAAATCGAATCCGTTAGGTAGACTTAATATATTGAATGTTCTTGTATTACTATCAAATTCGTAGTTACTCAGCTCATTAATTAAATTTAAAAAAACATCCTTAGAAAAAATTTCTATATCAATACTTATTCCATATAGTCTTTTAAATTGTGTTTTTACATTTCCTATATCATAAGCTACATCTGTTCTTTCTATTTTCTCAAAATTAGAAGAAATTATGAATACATCTATATCAGATAATCTATTTCCCATTCCTTTAGAATACTTATTAACTTTACTTTCTATTAAGGATCCTCCTAGATATATTATGTCATCCTTCTCATAATCTAATATATTTAGGATTTCTCTTTTATCAATTGAGATATTTTTTTGCTTAATATCTATAAAATCAGACAAAATATCAACTCCTATCTATTTAAATAATTAAATACTATATTTAAAGAATAGATAAGCTATTGCTTATCCATTCTTTAAAATAAATGTTATCGTATAACGCAAACGTCAGATGCTAAAGCTGCAGGTAAACTTATTCTTTTAGCTTTAGGTGCATTGTATTTTTTCATATTCTCCCTCCTTTGCATAAGTATTATTATAATAGTGCAAAACTACACAACTATTATAAATATTATAATCTTTTTGTTATTAAAAGAATTTTCAATATATAATATAAATTCTTTCTATACTCTCCTAGTACTACAATACGTTTTCTCTAAAAGGAACATTCATATGAAAATTAATTTAAGCGAATCTATTAACAGTTTTGATGTTTTATAACCAATGATAATAATTTTGGGAAAGAAACTTACATCATTTTGTGATTTTACAATTTACTGAATAGCCTAAGAGTTTGATACTTGGTATACGATTTTATTAAATGTGAATAAGAAACAATTCACCTATTAGACGTTAATATTTAAATGTTAAACATTATGTTAAAAGTAATAGAATATAATAATAATTAAATTCTACTTCTAATAGTAAATCATGTCAATAAAAAAATTTTATCGAATTAGATTATTAATAAAAATTTTTTATTAACATCCACTTTTAAGAACAAAATGTAATAATATACTTATACAAGAAATTTAATGTATTAATGTAATAACTATAATCATTCACTTTAGTAAGTTTAATTAGCATTAAGAAATAAGATAGAAATATTAAAAAAATGAAAATAATTACAATAATTTAAAATAATATATAATTGACAATATAATAAAATTAATGTAAAATTACAACATAAAAAAATCAGATTAAATATTCCCATAATTACATAAATGCGTCAAAGTGTTTAAATCATAAAAAATGATAAAAATGTAAAATTATATTTTAATGAAAGGATTGATTACATTGAAAATGACTGATGAAATTAAACAGCTATTAGAAAAACAAAGACCTGTTCCAATAGGTACTTGTGATGCAGACTTAGATGAGGATGGAAATTGTACAGTTAACTTGATTTATGTATCATTTATAAAGGTATATGATGATGAAACAATATTGATATCAAATAATAAATTTTTCAAAACAGAGAGAAATTTATTAAAAAACAAGAATGTAACAATAGCAATTTATGATGAAGAAACGAATAAATCATTTCAGCTAAAGGGTATTGCTACTATTCACAAGGAAGGAAAAATATTTGAGGACAATGTATCTTGGGTGCAAAGTAGAAAGAAAAATATAGAACCCAAAGCGGCTGTATTAATACATATAAACAAGATATACAGCAAACATAAAAAAATGGTAGTAAATGATGACTGTATTGAATTCAGTAGACATACAATCTAAAGTACGTTGTTAGCTAATCAAGATTTAGAAGAATACTCACCGTGTTACCAAGTTCACATTCATAATAGATGAAGCTTTGCAAATAAGAAAATCCCAGCATATTAGTGTGAAGCTTCATGAATATTTCAGGTCAAACTTGGATTATATAATAAATTAATGCTTTAAAATCACAAGAATAATTATAACTCACTCTAGGAGTATAATAATGATATTTAGATTAATAATTGTAAGACATGGCGAAAGTTATGGAAACCTAAAGAGAATATATCAAGGATCAATTGATAAATATGGCTTGACTGAAAAAGGTAAAAAGCAGTCTTACTTTATTGGCGAAAGGATAAAAAAATATAAACCTAGCATAGTCATATCATCTCCATTGAAAAGAGCCTATGAGACTGCTAATTGTATACTTGAAATTTTACCGAAAGCTAAAACTTATTATATAAGTAAGCTAGTTAAGGAGTTGAATCTTGGTAAATTAGAAGGTAAAAATAAAGATTATGTAAAGCGCAGATATAAAGATGAGTTCGAAATTCTAAAGAAAAACGATTATGATTATTCAATATTTTGCGGAGAAACATTGATGTCTTCTAAAAGAAGAGCTAAAGAAGTTATAAAACAATTATCTAGTTTAGATGGAGAGACTGCTTTGATAATAACTCATGGAGGATTTATGAGGATATTGTTAGATGAGTTGCTTGATAATGATATCAAAGAGTATTCATGTAAGAATGGTTGTATTTACATACTAGAAAGAAACAACCATAAATATGAGTTATTAAAGCAGAATATATGGGGGAGGGGAGTATGGTAATAGATAAAAAGGATTTTAAAATACTACTTATGTCAATTCCAAGAGTAGTCTATGACAGAAATTTACATGATAGGTGTACAGATTTTGGGGAAACAGGTCAGTATATTATTGAAAGGTATACGGATGATTCCTCTGTTAAAGTTGATATAGTTGACTGTGCAATATTAAACTATACTTTGAGAAGTATATATAGAATGTTTGAAAAGAAATATGATTTAGTTATACTCTATACTGATTTACCTGATTCTAAGCTTACTATCAAGTTAGCTAATGCTCTAAAATATATTTCACCTAATTCTAAAGCTTTTGTTTATGGTGATGCAACCCTTACTATTCCTGTTTTCTTTAAAGAAAAACCGATAGATGCTGTACATCTTAGTGGAGATCAGGAAGCAGTTATATATCGTTATATTGAATATTTAAGAAAAGGTGACGAATCTTTATTAAAGGGTGTTAGTATTGTTCATGAAGATGGCACGTTTACTGATTATAATGGAGATATTAGAATACATCCTGATGAGTGGGCATATCCTCCTATAGAGCTATTGCCTATTGATGAATATAAAAAATTTGCTAGGGTATACAAAAATGGGTATTACACATGTTCTATATATGTATCAAAAGGCTGTAGTAATAAGTGTCAATACTGTTTATGTGGAAAAAGAGAAGGGTTTACAGATAGAAGAAGAGATGTTTTAAAGACTGTTGACTTTATTGATAAATATAAGGATAGATTTGATAGGTTTAAGTTGCATTCAGCAGATTTATTTAAAGACAAGGAATGGATAGTAAAATTTTGTGAAGAAATATTGAGAAGAAAATTGAATATTAAATGGAAGGGAACTGTTTGTCTACAATCTTTAGATATAGAAATAGCTAAATTGTGTGCTAAGGCAGGATGTTATGGATTAGGATTTGGTATAGAAACCTTCTATAAAGATGATGGTAAAGGTGTTAAGATATCTGTAAACGAGTTTGAAGAAAAAATGAAACAGATAGCTAAAATACCTATTATGTGGAAGGGATTTGTTATGCTTGGAATTGAAGGACAAAAGATTAGTGATATTGATTATACTATTGAAATTCTTAGAAAATATGGAGTTATCATTAGACCATCAACGTATACACCGTATTACAAGCTTAAAGATTTGTCAGTTGAAGAACTAAAAAGGCTAAATTTAGAAGATTGGAACAAAAAGGAATATGTTGAAGATAAAAATAGTGTTATTACACGCAAATTAATGTATAAGTATATGGGAATTTCTAGTTTTTAGCATACCGAATTTGACAAAAATGATTTATAGGTGGGTAGCAAAATGTATTGTGGAAATAAAGCAAATAGATTAAAAGAACTCGAAAAATTAGGATTTAACATTCCAAAATTTAAATCCACAGACAAGGATTTTTTTGACAGATTCCTGATTCATATAGGAATATATGAAAAAGCACAAATGTTAAGTGTAAAGAGTGCGTGGGTACATGATGGTTTTAAAAATTTATATAAATTAATAAGTAATTACAAATTAGATGAAGAACTTAAAGAAGAAATTGATGACTTAGTAAAAGATCTTAAGTTTCCATTATCAGTGAGGTCGTCAGCCTCAACGGAAGATGGTGATAGAAATTCTGCTGCTGGTGTTTTTTACACAGCGTTAAATGTATGTAAAAATGACATATATAAAGAATTAAAAAAAGTCATAGCTTCTATTTATTCAATAAATTCTACTTTAATTCTTCATGATCAAGATTTTCATCCAGATAAGTATTATATGAGTGTGATTTTTCAAGAGATGGTAGATGGTCAATGGAGTGGAGTAGCTTTTTCAGCTGATCCAATTTCAAATGACAGGAGCGTTATATTGATAGAAGCATATGAAGGTCTTGGAGATAATTTAGTTTCTGGTTTGAAAAAAAGCCATTCTGTTATAATGTCTAAAGTAGGGGATATTAGAAAAGATACAAAACTGAACCATAGATTGTTAACCGATTTAAAAAAGAATGTTTTAAAAGCAGAAGAATACTATGGATTCCCTGTTGATATTGAATGGACATATAAAGATGAGAAATTATCCATTTTGCAGTGTAGACCAATTACTAATCTATGTGATAAAGCTGAGCATGATAAATACAGTATTTTTTCTATGTCAAAGCTAGGAAAAGAGACATACCAATTATTAGGTTCGTTACAGTCTCGTTATCCTAAGTGGTTAAAGAAAGCTAAATTTTTTGATTATTGTGAAAAAAATAAAATACTAACAAATAAATGGAAAATGTTTTCATTTAGTAAAAAACATTTAAAGAATTTTAATTATGATGAAATTTTCCATGACTATCATTCCAAATATGTCAGTTATCATTTAAGTGGTCAATTAGTTAACTATGACAAAATAGAAAATATCCCTGAAAAATTCGAGGAATACACTAATTTATATAAGGACAATCAGTATTGCATTAGTATACGTGAGTATTTACCAAATCAAAAAGCAGCAATATCACAACTTAATGAAGATGGGACGATTAGAATTGAATGCGTAAATGGGAAAATGTTCTTATTAAATACTGGAGGAATCCAACCAACTATATATATACTTGATAAAGATTTCAACGTAATAAACAAGGAAATTACTGTGCAAGATTTATATATTTTTGATCAAAACAAAATAGATTCTTTTCCATCAAACAAGAAAGAACAAGTGACATTAAAGGATACCTTAATTAGGGAGATAGCGGAGAAAACTTTAAAGTTCACAGAGTTCTTTAATAGATGTAGTGTAGAGTGGTGGATATGGGATGATGTAGTATATGCAGCGGATATGTCAGTTTTGAATACGATAAATAGTGGAAATGAAGGAAAAACAATATCAAATGGAAAAGGAAAGGGACGCCTTCGTCAACTTCCAGCTATTAACGAAGAAACGATAAAAGAGTTAAGCATGTTCAGCTCCATATCAGTTGTGGATCAAAAATTTGACGTTAGCAGAATAAATATATTTAATGAAATCAAAATGCTAATTGAAGAATGGACAAGACAGGAAGATGTTATTATCTACAGTGAGTTGCCATATTTATTTTTGGCACCATTTAAGGATTTAGTAAAGGGTTTTGTATTTAAAAATGCATCTACTTTGTGTCACTTATCGTTAATTCTAAGAGAAAATAAAGTTCCAGCAATATCTTTAAAAGGTAAAGATATAACGAATTATTTAAATAAATACGTTGAACTTGACGCTATGGAAGGAACGGTGCGGTTAATATGAGAATATTATTTTTTTCATTTTATAACAAATTCGACATAGATATACATCCGGGAGTAGCAGTATTATCTGCTGCTTTGAAAAAGCATGGACACAAAACAAAGTTACAACCATATTTTTATTATGACGAAGAAATTTTTAAGAAAACATTATCTGAATTCCAACCTAATGTAATTGGTATATCAGCAACACATATGGCAGTAAGCCAAGTGAAGAAGTTAGCAAAATTTTTAAAGCAAATAACTAATGTACCAATATTATTAGGTGGGGTTTTTCCTATTTTGTCAAGTAAAGAAGCACTAAGTATTGAAGGCATAGATGCCATTTGTATAGGCGAGGGAGTAGATGGTTTATTACAATTCATTAATGGTGAAAAAACTGCTACTAATTATATTTTTAAAGATAATCCTAATGAATATAAAATAGAGAACTGGTCGAAAGAACCAATATCTGATATGGACTATGATATTTTTATCGAAGCTATGCCACCAAGTAAAAAAATTAATAAATTAGATTATTGGACAAGTTTTACTTGTGAATACGGTTGTTCTTTTTGCTGTAATAAGGAAATTCGAAGAATAACTGGATTATCCTCAAAGCCAAGACAAGATGTCAATACTGCAATAGAAAATTTACAACAACTAATTAAAAAAACCTCAGCTTCTAAAATACATTTCAGAGATCCTTTGTTTATGGGTCCAAGCGAACGGTGTTATGTTAAGGAGTTTTTGAAAGAATATTCGAAAAAAATAGCTTTGCCATATATTTGCAATCTTAGAGCCAATTCAATTGATGACGAAATTGCACAGTTGTTAAAAAAAACAGGATGCTATAAGGTTAAGATGGGACTAGAAACAGGGTCTGAAGTTATAAGAAATAAATTACTTCACAAAGCAGATACTGATGAAGATTTTATAAATGCTAGTAAAAGACTTAGAGAAGTTGATATTAAATTGTCACTTAATGCAATGATAGGTCTTGCTTATGAAACGTTAGAATCAGCTAATAGAACAATGAATTTCATACAAGAATTAAAAGCGACGAAAGTATTTCTACATATTTTCCAACCGTGGCCAGGTTTAGAATTGGATAATGAGATTCGTCAATATATAAAATATATTAAATCACCTGCTCTTAATGACATTTTAGTGGCTGGTAAAAAGGTAAAGGAATTTATGAGTGGATATAATTATGATTTTGAAAAGGCTAATAAAGAGTACATATATTATCCAGTACTTGATCAGCCACAATTTCCATTTGATTTAGCAGCAAGATTACAACGTGAATTTCATGAGAGGATTTATTAAAATGAAAATACTATTATTACATCCAGCATATAAGAATTATAAAATTACTGAACCACTAGGTATTTGCTATATAGGAGCATATTTGAAAAAAAATGGTTTTGATGTGGATTTATTTGATCCACGTATTTATAAGCTTGATTTGGATAGTACAATTCATTATCTAAAAAATAGAATTCAAAAATATGATATTTTAGGGATTACATCTTGTGATTATTATCATGATGACATTGAATTAACAGTCAATAAGATACGAGAGATTGGTTATAAAAAGCATATTACTGTAGGTGGTTATGGACCAACAACAAATCCAAATAGATTTCTACAATTAAATGTTGATTCAATCATTATAGGAGAAGGAGAAGAAACATTTTTTGAGTTATCTAAAATAATACAAGAAAACGGATGTTGGAGAAATATAAATGGAATAGGGTATAAATCATCAGATGGAGAATGTAAATATAATGAAAGAAGGCCATTGATAGATAATCTTGATAGATTGCCTTTTCCAGATAGAGGTATTTACAAGCAATTTGTTGACCAATATAAAAGCACATACATATCACCTCAAATTCAAGGGAGCAGAGGATGTTACATGGCATGTACTTTTTGTTCGACTCCTGATTATTTAAAAATGCAGCAAGGTAGAAATTATAGGGTTCGTTCGGTAAAAAATATTGTAGATGAAATAGAATTTTTATATAAAAAATATAATACTACTGACTTTGAGTTCGTTGATGATAATTTTTTACCATTGAATAAAGATTTAGCATTACAAAAGGCAAGAAAACTTAGAGATATGTTATCACATAGAAAGCTTTTAATTACATTTTTCATGCAGTGTAGACCTGAATATATAAATTCACAAATTGTTTCAACTCTTAGAGAGGCTGGACTAAGACGAATATTCGTTGGAATAGAATCTGTAAACCAAGAAGATTTAAAGATATACGGGAGAAATTATACAATTGATGTTATTAATAATTGTTTTAGAATTCTAAAAAAAGAGGGGTTTTCTACTGATTTTAATTCTAAATATAGATTTAGGTATGGGTATATAAACTTTAATCCTCTATCAACTATTAAAGGCTTACGTAAATCCGGGGAATTTTTTCATGATAATAATTTATCTTATAAGAAGCTAGTTAAAAAACTAGAATTATTTGACAACAAAAGAAAGGTATATAAAATAATAAAAGATGAATTTAAAGATTTCAGTAATGAAAATTATTTTAAAGATAAAAAAGTTGCATGTTTTTACAGAACGCTTTCCGACTATTTCAAAATATATGTAAATGAAAGGGACAAATACAGAGTAATAGAAAAGATACTTAACAAAAATGATATAGGAGATCAAAGAGAAAAAGGAATTATAAGTTCTATCAGAAAACATTTAGATGATTCAGCCTACTTATTTTACCAAGAAGGGTTAGATATATGTCAATATAATAATTATAAAAAGGAGTTACGATCTTTTCTTTCATTAAGAGTTGAAAAACTTAACAATATTATTTATAAAAATAGACCAGTACTTGAAAAATCATTTAAAGAACTAGGTGTAAATGATGATTCAAACGACATGTTTTTCTAAACGATAAATATCTATAAATTTATTAGGAGGAGATTTCTTGAGATTAAATTATAAAATTACTCATATCAATGAGAATATAAAGTTATCAAAAGAAGATTATAATGATATTATTGCTCAAGTTAGTTGGCAGAAGACGCCTAGCTTTTTCACCCCTGGTAGGACGGGTTGGTACAAATTAAAGCAACCAATAAATATAGGAGAGGGAGTTTATGTAAAGGCAGCGAAATTAAAAGGAGTTGGAGTGTGGAATCCTGATGGGAGACATGCAAAAAAAGCTGAAGTTGTGCCAATACCACCAACGGATAAAACATATTTAAGAGAGGCTCCCCATTTTGGATTTGATATTGATGGAAAAATAAAATTAATTCATTCAGAAGATGCACCTTACGGTGGCATATGTCATCATAGAGCAGTTCAAGAATATGAAAATGCTCAAATTTTACAAAAAAATAATGTGTATTCGATTTTACCGTATATGGTAATTGAATATCCAGATTTATACTTCCATAATAAAAAATTAGGAGTAGCAATAAGTCTTTCTACATCGTCTGAACCATATAGATTTCTTCAATTGGGGTGGAACTATAAGTATGTTGATGCAAAACTACAAAGCTTTTATGAAGAAATAAAAGAAATTTTTGGTATAGGAAGCTCACTAGAAAAGCAAGAGGGAAAGTTAGAATTATCTAAGATAATAGGACAGCAATTTGGTAGAGCTGTACGTGGTTTAACAGAATCAGGGTTGTTTATACATTCAGGCGGATGGGAGAACATACAGTTTTGTTTTCAAAGGAAAAATATTCTTTTAACAGATCTTGATTCAACAAAACGAATAGAGATAATCCCAGATAAGATGAAGGCAATTCAAGGTTTAAGAGATTTTATCAGTAATTTATATCGATATGTAAACAAATTGTATTATCCTAAGGCAATAAGTGTATATCAATTAGATGTCTTATTGCAATATGATGTTATATTAAGTTTAATGAAGGGTTATTTTTATGATCTTGAAGAAGAATCATTAAAAGAAGTATCAGATAAAATATGGAAATATTTCGCATTTTATTTTTACCAATTTAGAAGATTAGGCGATCGGTTGATGGATATGCCAAAAGAGTTAAGAAAAAGTTTGAAATTTGAATTTGATGTATTTTATTTATTGTGTCTAAATTTATTATATCCCTTATTTTTAAAAACTAACTCAAATACAATAAACCATTTAAGCCTTTCAACTGATGAATTATTGACTAATACAAAAGAATATCTTGGTAGTAGATTTAATTATTTATCATTATATCTTTAATATTTGCACATTAAAATATGGCATACCAAAATGAGGTTACGAGGAAATGTAAAACAGTCTTATATAACAAAAAAGGACAGAGCTTAAAAATAGAAATGTACTTTTTTTAGTGCATGACAAAATTAATTATAAATATCAGTTATGTTATAAAGAAATTTTGACTTAGCGTAACAGAAATAAAGGATAAAGAGCTTATTATATCAAGATTGTATAAAATTAAATAAGTGAATAATCTCCATAGATATTTTTTAAAAGGAAACAAAACAAAAACAGCAGTTGTAGGTATGATGGTGAAATCATAGATTATAAGTTTTCATTTGAAGGCAAGCATATGATAGTAAGATTATCAATAAAATGGATATTTCAGATGAACATAGACTATATGCAAGAAAAGAATTTGATGAGTTACTAAACTCTATAAAACCGTGTACTGCAGGAATGTAAAATAAGTTCGAATAAATGAAAATCGAATGAAATAGAAATAAGGGTAATTATGATTATGTAAAAACTAATTATTATTGCCTTTATTAGTTAAAGTTATTTATTTGATTGAGTAAAAAACTCACAGAATATAAAAGTTAACAGGTTTCAAGATTAAAATTTTATACTTAAAATATTAGCTAAGAGTGTATAATAAACGGTGTAAACTTCATGGAGATTACACCGTTTATTAGTCATAAAGACGAAAAAGTTATAGAAATAATGAAATAAGTAAGTATAATACCCTATTATCATATTAAAAAATATAAATATTTATTTATGATTAATATTATTAATAGTCTTAATTAAAGCCATACAAAATGCGCTTAAAATACTAGTACAAAATATAATAACTAATTGTAAGGAATCTGCACTTTTACTAAAAAAAAAAAACAATATAACAAATATTATCTTCTATATATTTATCCATAGTAATACCTCCATTAAGATTAATGAAACAATTTATAATGTACGAATCAATTAAAAGATGACTACTACATAATATATTACAATAATAAATATTACCATATAAAATATAAAACGAATAAAATACCACTTAATAACATTAAAATATCTCCTACTCATTTTATTAAAATATTTTAATAAAAACGAGAGAGTAATTCTTATAAAAATAATTGAATTTTATATATACAATATGATAAGCTTAAAAAAATAGTAGTAGATTTTGGGAAAATAGCTGATGATGTTCTACAAATCAAAGGAGGAAAACATGATTGAATTAAAAGGAAAATATACTACAGCCAAAGTATTTACTGATAATATTGACGATGAAACTACTTCACAAATTATAAAATTATGTAATCAACCTTTTGTGGAAAATAGTAAAATAAGAATTATGCCTGATACGCATGCTGGCAAAGGTTGCGTTATAGGTTTTACCGCGAATTTGGGAGATAAAGTTATTCCAAATATCGTAGGAGTAGATATTGGATGCGGAATGTTATGTGCTAAATTGGGTAAAACCCATATAGATTTAAAACAATTAGATGAAATAATTAACCACAATATTCCGTGTGGTCAAAATGTACATGAAGGAAGAATTGTAAAATTTCACAAATTACAAGAATTACATTGTTACAGAGAACTAAAAAATACAAAGAGAATTGAAAGAAGTATTGGTACTTTAGGTGGAGGAAATCATTTTATTGAAGTAAATAAAGATAAAAATAATAATTTATATTTAGTTATTCATTCAGGGAGTAGAAATTTAGGTAAACAAGTAGCTGAATATTATCAAAAAATCGCTATTGATTTGTGTAGTGGTAAAGAAGATTTTTATATTAAAAGAGATGAAATTATTAAGAACTATAAACGAGAAGGAAGAAGAAAAGAAATACAAAAAGAATTGATAGAACTAAAAAAGAGATATGATATGTTACAACCAGAATATCCAAAAGAACTATGTTTTTTAATAAAAGAATGGAGAAATGAATACTTACATGATATGAAAATATGCCAAGAATATGCTAATCTAAATAGAGAAATAATGGCAGATATAATATTAAATAAAGTTTTTAAAAAAGCATTAAAAGATTTTGAGTATTTTCAAACTATACACAATTATATAAATTTTAAAGATAATATTATTAGAAAAGGAAGTATATCAGCTTATAAAGGTGAAAAAGTTATAATCCCAATTAATATGAGAGATGGTAGTATTATTGCATTAGGAAAAGGAAATGAAGATTGGAATTATTCAGCACCTCATGGAGCTGGTAGATTAATGAGTAGATCAAAAGCTATAGCTAATATTAACTTAGATGAGTATAAAGAAAGTATGAAAGATATTTATACTACATCAGTAAAAGAATCTACTATTGATGAAGCACCAATGGCTTATAAACCAATAGATGAAATTATTAAAAATATAAAAGATTCAGTTGATATTATTGATATCATTAAGCCTATATATAATTTCAAGGCATAAGAATATTATAGATTCATAGAATCATACATTTAATAGACTAACAGAAATTGATATAAAACTGAACATTGAATTATAGAAATAATTTTTTCTATTGTGAAATTATTCTAGTTGACATTATCATAGCGTCACTATTGACAAATAAAATTCATGGATATATAATGAAATCATATATACTAGACTGCGCGGTCTACTGTTATTTTATAGGAGTGAAATTGATTGCAAGATAAGATTAATATGATAAAAAAAGAAAATTTATTTAAAATTGCTTTAGAAGAATTTATTGATAAGGGGTATAATAATGCTTCACTAAATAATATTTTAAAACGAGCAGAGATAAGTAAAGGGTCTTTTTACTATCATTTTAATAATAAGAAGCAGCTTTATTTATACCTTTTTAGAAACCTACATAATATAGAACATGAATACATTGATAAATGGAAACTTCAAAACAATATTAATTATGAAGAGTTAAATTTTTTTGAGATATTAAAGCTTGAGGGCAGCATAGGAATCGAAATTTGCACAAAATATCCAAAATATTATCAATTTTGGAGAAGTATGTATGAGGAAAAAAATCCTGAAGTAAGAGAAATTATTGATGAAGAAATGCAAAAGTTAATAAAAGAAGGTCATGCGAAAGATTATTTTGGACCTCTTATAGAAGAAGGATTTAGAAAAAAAGATTTTAGACAAGATTTATCCAAAAAATTTATAAATAGGCTATTAAATGATTCGATGATAAACTTTTTTAATTGCTTTGTTAAAAATGATGAGGATTTAGATATAGAAAAAATCACTCAAAATTATGAAAATTATGTAGATTTTTTAGAGAGAGGATTAGGTGAGACTAATAAGGGGGGAGGTAATAAATAATGGATCAAAAGGTACTATTAAGAGTAGAAAAACTTAGTAAGTATTATCAAATGGGAGAAGTAACTGTAAAGGCATTACAAGAAGTATCCTTTGATATAAATGAAGGAGAATTCGTTGTCATACTTGGACCTAGTGGATCGGGTAAAAGTACCTTATTAAATATCCTTGGTGGAATGGATAAACCTACAAAAGGGACAGTTTTTCTAGAGAAAAAAGAGATTACTGGATATAGCGAAAAACAGCTAACATATTATCGAAGGGAAAAAATAGGATTTGTATTTCAATTTTATAATCTCATGGCTAATTTAACCTCTAAAGAAAATGTGGAGCTAGCAACAGAAATATGTAAAGATGCTCTCGATATAGATACAGTTCTTGTAAATGTTGGTTTAGGAGAAAGAAAAGATCATTTTCCATCTCAATTAAGTGGTGGAGAACAGCAGAGAGTAGCAATTGCCAGAGCAGTTGCAAAAAATCCTCTCATTCTTTTATGTGATGAACCAACTGGAGCATTGGATTACAAAACAGGAATAGCTATACTTTCACTGCTTAGCAAAATAAACAGAGATTATAAAAAAACAATCTTAGTAATAACTCACAATGCTCCTATTGCTCAAATGGCAGATAGAGTCATCAGAATGAGGAGTGGAAAAATCGTAGAGAATAAAGAAAATAAAAATCCAATGGATCCTGAAAGGATTGAATGGTAATGAAAAAAATAAATACAAGATTGATTAGACTTATAAAAGGCTCATATGGGCAGTTTATAGCAATAATAGTTGTTATAGCAGTAGGATTATTGGTATACACAGCTATGAAAATGTCAGCATTAAATTTAGAAAGTACATTAAATGAATATTATGAAATGACAAACTTTGCGGATATAAATGCTGAAGTGGTTAAAATATCCAGTAAGGCAGTTGACGATTTAAAAAACAAATATGGAATTACAAATGCTCAAGGAAGAGTAATTTCTGATGTTCCATTAAAGGTTAAGAATAATAACGAAAAGGTAACTGTTAGGGTTGTGTCTGTACCAAATAGTAATGAAAGAATAAACGATATTTATTTGATACAGGGAGAGGAAATAAAAAATAAAAATAAGGAAATATTAGTTATTCAACAATTTGCTACAGCAAGAAATATATCCGTTGGGGATACATTAAAACTACAAATAAATGCAAAACAATACAATTTAAGGGTTGCAGGTATAGTAGCCAGCCCAGAGTATATATATCTTATGGAAAATGAACAAAGTCTTTTGCCTCTTCCAGAAAAATTCGGTGTTGCTTTTGTAGCCGATGAGTTTGCAAGACAAAGCTTTGGTTTTGGAAACAACTACAATGAAGTAACTATAAGTGTAAAAGATGAAAAGGATATAGATAAAATTAAGGATAAACTAGAAAAGGTTCTAAAGGATTATGGTGTCAAAAGGATTATAGTAAAAGAAAATCAGCTAAGTAACAGAATGATTTCAGAAGAAATAAAGCAGCTTAAATCTATGTCGAAGGTTATACCTGTTATTTTTCTTGGCATTGCAGCCCTGATAATTGCTGTAATGATATCGAGAATGGTGAAAAAAGACAGAATTTCAATTGGAGTCTTGAAAGCATTGGGGTATAAAAACATAGATATTATCATGCATTATACAAAATATTCTTTAGCTATTGGTATTATAGGAGCTATTATTGGAACAAATCTAGGGACGTTATTAGCTGGGGCTATGACAAAATTGTATCTACAGTATTTTAACATACCAATACTTAAGGTGAATTTTTACTATAGATATACCATAATTGCAATATTGCTTTCAAGTGCTTTTTGTATAGTAGCAGGTTTATATGGGAGCAAGAAAATATTAAAAATACTTCCAGCTGAATCTATGAGACCAGAAGCTCCTAAATCGGGTAAGAGAATTTTAATTGAGAGGATAAAGTTTCTTTGGAATAAGTTCTCTTTTAGTTGGAAAATGGTAATGAGGAATATATTTAGAAGTAAGAAGCGATTTTTATTTGTATTAGTTGGTATTTCATTAACCTTTGGAATGTTGTTTTTGACATTTTGTCAATTTAATGCTTTCTTTCATATGTTTGAAAAGCATTATGGGGATTTTCAAAGAATGGAATATAATATTAACTTTTCTAAACCCATGAACAAAGATGTAGTAAGAGAACTTGAGCAAATAATAGATATAGATTACATTGAACCAAAGATTGAGTTTCCATTTGAAGTAAAAAACGGTTGGAAGAGTAAAGTAGTTAATATAATTGGTGTAAAAGAAGATACTAGCTTTTATAATTTTGAAAATATGAACAATAAAAAAATTAACTTGCCAGATAAAGGGATAGTTATTACAGAAAATCTTTCAAAGTATCTTGGAATAACGAAGGGAGATATGATAACAATTAATAGCTTTATTCCAAATAGAGAAGATGTTAAGCTGGAGGTTAAGGATATAATTCAGCAAAATTTAGGTATTAATGCATATATGAAAATTGAAGAAATGAATGAAACACTATTAGATAAGGAATTAATAACCGGAGTTTATTTCAATTCAGATGACAATGTAAAGAAAAAACTTAATAATCTAAAGAATATTAGTAGTTTACAATCTCTTGAGGATATGGAAAATGTATTTAAGCAGTTTCTAAACTTAACTTATATATCTATTGGTATTCTCATTATATTTTCAGGTATATTAGGGTTTGCAGTAGTATATAACACAACAGTAATGAGTATAGCAGAGAGAAGACTTGAGTTTTCTTCACTAAGGGTTATGGGATTTTCAAGAAAAGAAATTTTTTGGATGATCGTTAAAGAAAATTTATTAATGACATGCTTTGGAATATTAGTTGGAATTCCTATCGGTATAGTTTTTATTAGAGGTGTTGAAAATGCACTCAGTAATGATTTATATACACTCAGAGCAGTTATAAGTATTGATATATATATTTATTCTATTATATCTACAGTATTTTTTGTAATAGCTGCACAGTTGTTTACGATGAAAAAAATCTATAAGCTTGACTTCATGGAAGCTCTTAAGAGCAGAATTTCATAGGAGGTGTGAGGATTGAAGAAAAAAGCTATTGTAATAGCATTAATAATTGTAGTAATCGCCGCTAGTGTGTATTTTAAAATCCAAAATGATAATACACTAGCAGTAGAAACATTTAAGGTAAATAAGGGAGAAATATCCGAGTATATTGAAGAAACTGGTACTGTAAAATCAAAGAAACAGAGAACTATTTATACAAAAGCTATGGGAGAAGCAAGAGGGATAAATATTGATGAAGGAGATCGTGTAAAAAAAGGAGATATATTATTAGAAATAGATGCTGAGAAAATAAATCTTGAAATAAACTCAGTGCAAGCCGAAATTGATGGTTTAAGAGCAGTATACAAGGAAGCAGTAAAACCCGTTGATAAATCAATGATAGAAAAGGCTAATGCAAATGTAGAATCTATGAAGGTTAAAGTAGATGAAGCTAAAAGAAATTTTGATAGTAGTAAAAAGCTTTATGAAGATGGTGCCTTGAGTCTTAATGAATACAAGAGTGCACAAAATAATCTAACATTTCAAAAAAATGCATTAGTAATAGCAGAAAATGAATTGAAGTTGCTGAAAGAAGGAGTATCAGGTAACATTAAAAATCAATATCAAGCACAGATAGCAGCATTAGTATACAAAAAAGAAATTTTAGAGAAAAATAGAGAAAATTATGTAATAACATCTCCTATTGATGGAATTATAACAGACATTTTCATTAAAGAAGGGTCTTATTTGCAACCTGGTATGAGCGTCATAGAAATTAGTGGTACAAATGATTTATATATAGAAGTAGATGTTTTAGCAAGCGAAGTGAGTTCAATTAAAAAGGATGGCATAGTAATAGCTTATAGTGATGAACTTGGAATAGATGAATTAAGTGGAAAAGTTGATAAGATATATCCAAAGGCTTTTAGTAAGATATCAGATTTAGGAATCCAGCAAAAGAGAGTTAGGGTAGATGTAGATATACAAAACATATCACAACTTCGTATAGGCTACGATATAGATACTAAATTTAGGTTGTGGTCTAAGAATGATGTATTACTTGTGCCAGATAATACAGTATTTGAGCTTAATGACGCGAAATATGTTTTTATAGTAGAAGATGATAAGGCTAAATTAAAAAAGATTGAAATAGGATTAGAAGGCGAAGATTATATTGAGGTTAAGTCAGGGTTAAATGAAGGTGATATAGTCATAATTTCTCCTAATGAAGATATAAAAGAAGGTATTAATATCAAAGAGAAAAAATAGTGTTATAGGTATCCTTAAATGTTATAATAATTGATGATGTGAGTAAAAATCGGTGTAAGCTTTTAAACGTTGCACCGATTTTACAACTTATTGATTTTTAATGAAATAATAAAATCATAAACTAGATAATATTAGCATAAAAAATATTAGTTCTATAATAGTGCAAAAACACTAGAAAAATATTACAATTTAAATTAGCCTATGCTTTACAATTTTTTATAGTAAAGATTAAATTATTTAAATTTGTTTTAACTCTCTTGTATATGATGATGGAGCCATGCAGGAATCTTTCTCGTCACGGTGGTGTACATGTTTTTTCTGATTTGAAGTGGAAGGAAAAAACATGCGCACCAATGTTCCTTAGAAAGAAACCCTACATGTCTCCTAGTAACTACATTGGTTGCTAGATAATATTGTTAACTAAATGGATAGTTTAGTATAAAATGTATTTTATATTGCACCTTTATAGTTAGTTAATATAAGAAATAATTTGTACCATTTTTGCTAAATGCATTTTGAATTTTAGTTATGAATAAAAAGTAGAAAATAAAAACAAAATAAAATACTAGATGATAAAATCTTAACACTGATTATTCATGAGGTTATTAGTAGTTTCATTAAAAGTACTTGACACCCATAATTTACTACAATATAATAAAATTAGATAGTAAAATTATGTTTAAAAGGAGAAAAAGATGAAGTATTTGTTCTTAGTTAAATAATATTAATTAAATATTGATGTTTAAAAGAAAATGTCTATAGATACAGGTGGAGTGTGCCTTTTTTTATAGATGTAGATTTTAGACATATCTATAAACTAAGAACATTACTTAAGTTTCTATAATAATATGATATAAAAGCTATGCTGCTTAGGCATACTTTTAAATAAAATGCTGGATATCTGTAGGTGTATTCTATATATTTATTTTTAATTAAATAAATTTTGATTTTTTATGATATTGAGTAGTTTGTTGAGATAAAAACTGTAGGTGAATTAATGTTCATTTACAGTTTTTTATTTTTTGATTAAGAAAGGTATGAGGTGATTATTATGTCAATTTTAATGAATTGTGTTGGTATAAAAAAAGATTTTGGAGAGCAAAAGGTTTTAAAAGATATAAATTTTGAAATAAAATTAGGAGATAGAATAGGTCTAGTAGGAAATAATGGAGCTGGGAAAACCACATTAGCTAATATAATATATGGTAATATAAAACAGGATGAGGGAAATATTATGTGGAGTTATAAGGAAGTGAAAATAGGCTATCTACTACAATCAACCTTTTATAGAGCTAAAACAATTAATGATATGTATGCAAATGATAAAGAGTGTATAACATCTTTTTTACAAGCAACAAGCCAGTTAGGCATGGATAAGGTAAAGGATTGGAATCAAGAAAAATTCGGTGAGTTAAGTGGCGGGGAGAAAACTAAATTAGCATTAGCCAATATATGGACTGCAAAGCCCAATTTACTGATTTTAGATGAACCAACTAATCATTTGGATTTTCAAGGAATTTGCTGGTTAATTGATGAGATAAAAAAATATGATGGGACAATTATTATTATTTCTCATGATAGATATTTTCTTGATGAGACTGTAGGTAGAATTTTGGAAATTGAAGATGGTGTAACTACAAGTTATAAAGGTAATTATACTTGCTATAGAGATGAAAAGAAACGTAGATATCAAAGTCAACTAAAGGCTTATATCAATCAGGAAAAATATATAAAGAAAATTGAAAAAGATATAGATAGGCTGAAAACTTGGTCAGATAAATCTCATAGAGGAGCAAGTAAAAAAGCAGAAAAAGCAGGTAGAAAATTTGGAGGTAAAGAATTTTATAGAGTAAAGGCAAAGAAAAAAGATAAGCAAGTAAAGTCGAAATTGAAAAGACTTGAAAAAATCGAATTAGAAGGAATAAAAAAACCAAAAGAAGAAAAAGAAATCGATTTTGTATTTAATAATGCTGAGAAGAAAGGAAAAAGAGTTATAGAAGCTTTAAATATAACTAAGGTTTATGGAGATAAAGTTTTGTTTAGAGACAGCTGTTTTTATATTCAGAGAGGTGATAAAATTGGGTTATATGGAGCAAATGGATGTGGTAAGACAACTTTAATAAAAGCTATAATTGGAGAGAAAAAATTAGATGAAGGTCATATGTTTTTAAGCTCATCGGCAAAAATATCATATATAAGTCAGGATGTATTGGATTTAGATGGAGATAGCTTGGTTATAGAATTGTTTGATATTACATCAAGGGAAAAGTCGAGTAAGGTAAAAACATTATTAGCCAACTTGGGATTTACCGAATCTATGATAAAAAAACAGGTCAAAAATTTAAGCCTTGGTGAAAGAACTAGAGTTAAAGTAGCACAACTAATATTAAATAATAATAGTATTCTTATTCTAGATGAGCCAACAAATCACTTAGATTTAAATTGTAGAGAAAAACTAGAAGAAGCACTTGAGAATTATAATGGAACTATTATAATTGTATCTCATGATAGATATATGTTAGAAAGGATCTGTGATAAATTATTAGTATTTGAAAATGAAGAAGTCAAAAGAATAGAGTGTAGTTTTAAGGAGTATATAGAAAAAACTAAAAAAGAAAATAATGATAAAGATAAAGTTGATGAGAATCTAATTGTAGAAACTAGGATGGCTTATATATTAGGCGAATTGAGTAAATATACACCAGAAGATCCTGAATATCAAAAATTAGATTCTGAATTTAATGATTTGGTTGAGAAAAAAAAGAGAATAGGTGGCGCTCAATAGTACATTTGGGTAAAAATGAAAGTTGTATTGATAATGATATTGCATTGAATTTATAATACAAGATGCACTTAAAAAGTAGTCTATAGACAGTGTGCAGATGATTTAAAGCAGTTAATTATGTGCATTTGTTTGCATCTAGTATAATTAATTAGAGATACTAGATATTTAAATGCAAGAGATAAGTAATTAATAAATAAAGATTAATTTTTAAATAAGTTGAAAATCAAATGAATGTCTACATTAGATAAATAATGTAGACATTTTATTAATTTTATACAAATAGTATTTTAAATTTTTAGTTTTTGGGCTTATGAAGCGTGAGCCATAAGAATATATAAAAAAGGGTAATACATAAAATTAAAGGATATATATGATAATTGGAGAAGTACTATATGTAATTAAACTAGAATGTGAAAAGAAATGTCGTTTTTTATAAAACAGGGGGAAAAAGGGGTGAGGAAAGAATCAATGGAAATAGAAAACAACAATTTTGAGATTAATAATGTAATTGTTGAATACAAAGAGTTTGAAGAGTATACAAAGCATCATAGTAATAAATGGTTTTTGAAAATTTGGAGAGCAATTGGTGTTGTTTATATATCGCTATTTGCTGTTGCCGTTGTTGGAATTAAATTATTATGCAAACCAGTTGAGAATACAAGCACTAGTAAAATTGATTTTATGAGTTGGGATTTTATTTCAAGTTTATTATACGTTTTATTCATGGTGTTCATTTTATTTATTGTCCCTTGGTTTATTTATCCTAGAATTATAAATAAAATTAGTAAAAAATCTTTTGAGAAAAACAAGCTTATAAAAAGACCTCTAAAATATATAATTGATGATTTAGGATTTAGAGTTATTTCAACCAATGGAGAAAATGAATATAAGTGGAGAGAGTTAATAGCTGTTAAAGAAACAAAGCTTTATCTTGCTTTATATATTACAAAGAATAAAGCTTTTATAATACCTAGAAAATTCTTGGAAAATAGATTAGATTTAATTAGATTTATAAAGAGCAAAGTTTCAAAAAAATACTCAGTGGAAAAGAAAGGAATGCAGATTTCTTAAGTTTTTATTTGCATATATTTATGTCATAAGTGAGGGAAAGAAAAATGTCAAAAACAATTTACAAACGAGACGCTGAAAAAAATAAAAAAATGGTATTAAAACGTATTATTATAATCTTAGCAGCATTTCTTATAATTAGTACTTTATTAAATATGGTAATGCTTAAAGAAGAAGATAAAAAATATAAAGCACCAGGAAAGTTAATAGATATTGATGGACATAAAATGCATATATATAGTACTTCTGAAGGTAGTCCTACTGTGGTTATGACTTGTGGTAGTGGTACTCCTTGTGCTTATACAGACTATCGTCTTATACAACCTGAGGTATCAAATATTACGCGTACATGTGTATATGAAAGACCTGGATATGGATGGAGCGAGCATTCAGAAACACCAAGAGATACAGAGCAAATAGTTGAAGATTTAAGAAGACTATTAAACAAAGCTGGAGAGAGTCCACCCTACTTATTTGTAGCTCATTCTATGGGAGCAATGGAGGTGCTACTATATAGTAATAAATATCCAGAAGAGGTTGAGGGTATAGTTTTAGTAGATGGAACTAGCCCAATAAAACATATAAAGGATACAGAAGCTTCAATTCCAGAAATAGGTGTTAAAGCTCTTCGTTTTATTAATAGAACTGGGCTTGTACGCCTAATAACAGAAATTAAATTAGTTCCATTAATAAATGATAGAATTAATGCTATGCCTGATGATAGCAAAAATATAGAAAAATTTATGCTATTCAAAAATATGTTAAATGATGATATTTTGGAAGAAGGATATGCTGTAACTGAAAGTGCTAAAAAGATGTATAATAAAATAGATTTGGGTAATATACCAATCATTATAATAACTGCTGATAGTTCTTTAGAAGAACTTCCATTTTGGGATGAATCTCAGCAAAGTTTGTTGAGTCTATCAACAAATAGTAAACAAATTATTGTGAAAGATGCTAGTCATATTTCTATTATGCAGAAGAATGCAGATGTTATTGTATCAGCTATTAAAGAATTAATAAACAAATTTAGAATAGAAAATATAAACTGAATTAATTGATAACTATGAAAATTGTATAGGAGTTTTAACTAAATAGACAAATAGTAGAACTTTACTTAAATATGTTGAATAACATGTATGTATTGCTTTAATAAACAGTTTTATAGTAAACTAATATTGTTGATAAATTCGATATAACTTTATAGCTATAGAAGGAGTGTTTAATATGGAGATTAGCTTTGCTAATTTATTTATAAATCTATCGTCCATTGCTATACTCATTAGTGTTATTATATTTTCAATAAAAAATAGAAAAAGACAAGGAGCTTTACAATTAGTATATTTATTATCATTTTTAGTAATCTGGGCTATTGGTTCATTTTTAGAAATAGGAGCGATTAATTTTGAAACTAAAGTTTTTTGGCGTAATATTACACAAATAGGTGTTTTTATGGCTCCGGTTGCTTCAATAGCGTTTGTGTTTGCTTATTCAGGAGATAGAAATGGTTTTAGTAAAAAGGTTATTTTAACTTTGGCTTTGATTCAATGGACAGCTATTCTACTTATATTAACAGATTCCTATCACCATTTAATGAGGTCTGGAATTGAAATTAGAATGAATAGCATTGATTCTGCACTTTATGTTAAACAAACCTTACTAGGTAAAGTGATGGTATCATTAAATTATATTATTATGATTGTAGCAGAGGTTAAACTGGCATTTTTTATGCGAAGAACATCTAAATCTTATAAAACTCAAGTTTTTTTTGTAATGTTAGGAATTGTGTTACCAGTTATTTTTGGTATTCTTAAGGCGGCATGGTTAGAAGAAATGGGTATTATTATGCCAATATCTGCTTTATTTACTCCTGGGTGCTTATGTTTACTTTGGGGAGTGTTTAAATATGATTTGTTTTCTATCTCACCTATTGCAAGGGACAAGGTATTTGACGTTGTAGATGAAGGAATTGTAGTATGTTCGCCTGAAGGGACAGTTGTTGATATAAACCCATCAGCGTGTAAATTTTTTAGACAGCATGAATTAAATACTTGTCTAGAGGACGAAGTATATAAATTGGATAAGACAAAAAAACTGTGGACTAAACGAAGTAAGGAAAAGGCAAAAGAATTATTGGAGCAGAAGTATGAAAAGTGGCATAAAGCTATTCAAGAAATGCGTAGTGATAATTTTGAAATTACTGTTACTTTAGATGGAGAAGAGTATTATTATTATATTACTGTACATACATTAAATACTATTAAACATTCTGAGGTGGGAACCATTTCAATGATTAGAGATATCACTACCGAAAAAAGAAAAAATAAAATATTAAAAATTAAAGCAGAAAGAGATGGTTTGACAAAAGTATTTAATAAAGTTTCTTTTGTTGAAAATGTTAATATATGGCTTAGTAATGTTAAAAAAGATGATGCCGGAATATTTATGCTAGTATTAGACATTGATTATTTTAAGAAAATTAATGATGATAATGGGCACATTGCAGGAGATTATGTACTAGAGACCATGGTTGAGTTAATTAATAAATGTATTAGAGAAGGAGATATGATTGGAAGATTAGGTGGAGAAGAATTTGGAGTTTTCCTTAGAAACTGTAAGAAAAAAACTGCAGTAGAAATAGCTGAGCGTATTAGAAAGAATATAGAAAAGTATGAATTTATTTATAAAGGCAAAATTATTAATGCTACAGTTAGTATTGGAATTTCAGAAACTGTAGATGAAGATTTATCTTTTGAGCAACTTTTTTTAAAGGCAGATACTGCACTTTATAAAGCAAAGCAAAATGGTCGAAATAGAGTAGTTATAAGTTGGTTAGAAAAGATAAATTGAAGTTAGTTTTATTATAGAATAGTTTCAATAAAGAGACTCCTTTTCTTAAAAAAAGGGGTTTTTTACACATTAGATTTTAAAAATGTTTCTTAGAGGGAAATTTAAGTGTTGATTTACGTTTTTTTTACTTAATAGTATCATTTACTATTAGTAATGTAATAATGATTAAAATTATTAATGACTAAAACGGTGGAGTACTTTGATGAATTCTACTATAGATACTAAATATGATACAATATATAAGTTGATATTAGACTTTAAAATAAAGCTGATACAATTAAAATGATGTCATTCGAAATAAGAGGAGTATATATATAATGGTTATTAATCCTAATAAAATCAAAAAAATATCGCTAGATATTGAAAAAAAGGAAGTATTGCGTTATCTAGGGTATAAAAATTGTAGTATAGATGAAATTACTAAAAGAATAATAGAATTTTCGATTAAGGAAATCAAAGAGCTATGTGAATTTAAATATGTATTTAATATTTTTGATATTAAGAAATTAAATCACAATATTTATGTAACAGGAAGTGTATGTAAACTTAATGGAAATGATATTTTCAACCATTTAAAAACCTCAGATAAATGTGCAATAATGGCTGTAACGTTAGGTAATGAGGTCGACAAAAAAATAAGATATTACAGTAATATTGATATTACAAAGAGTATTATTTTTGATGCATGTGCTTCTGTAGCAGTAGAGAACTTATGCGACAGTGTCGAAAATATCATAAAAAGGATTGCTTTTGATAGCGGATATTACACTACTACAAGATTTAGCCCGGGATATGGCGATTTTCCAATTGATAGTCAGTTTGAAATTTTAGAAATTCTAAAAGCTCCGACACAAATCGGTCTTACAGTAACAGAAAAGAATATTTTAATACCTAGAAAATCAGTAACTGCAATAATAGGCTTTAGTAAATCTAAAGATAAAAGTGATTTTGGATGTAAAAAATGTAAAATGTTTAATAATTGTACCTATGCAAAGAGAGGAGAAGAATGTCATGCTTGAAAAATTTAGAAATAGTTTTTTAGTGTTTGATGGTGCTATGGGAACTATGCTTCAAGAATTTGGTTTGAAGGCAGGGGAATATCCAGAAACCTACAACATTGAAAGAGCTGAAATAATATATGATATTCATAAACAATATATAGAAGCGGGGGCTGATATAATAACTGCCAATACATTTGGTGCAAATAGCTATAAGCTAAAAAAAACGAAATATACTGTCGAAGATATAATTAATAGTGGAGTAGCAATAGCTAAAAAAGCAGCAAGTGGTAAATATGTTGCACTGGACATAGGACCAATAGGAACCATGTTATCTCCCATAGGGACAATGAGTTTTGAAGAGGCGTATGACATATTTAAAGAACAAGTAGTAATTGGAGAAAAGTGCGGAGTCGATTTAATACTAATAGAAACTATGTCAGATTTGTATGAAGCGAAGGCAGCTATTTTAGCAGCAAAGGAAAACAGCAGTCTGCCTGTGTTTTGTACTATGACTTTCAGTGATAATAAAAGAACATTTACAGGGACTGACCCTATTACTATGGTGAATGTTCTAGAGGGGCTAGGAGTAGATGCTTTAGGTGTAAATTGCTCTGTAGGACCAAAAGAGATTCAAAACATTGTAGATGAAATATTAAAATATGCATCAGTTCCGGTTATTGTTCAACCAAATGCAGGACTTCCTAAAATTATAGATGGCAATACTGTTTTTGATTTAACAAAAGATGAATTTGCTGATGAAATAGAAAAAATGGCTCAAAAGGGAGTCTCAATTTGCGGGGGGTGCTGTGGCACAAATCCTGAATTTATTAAAGAAGTAAAAGCAAGACTAAAATTTATGGCACTTAATAGACCTACACCAAAGAGATTAACATGTACATGTTCTTCAACTAAAACGGTAGTTATTGGGCAGGAAGTAAAAGTTATTGGAGAGAGAATTAACCCTACAGGAAAGATAAAATTTAAAGAAGCTTTAAAAGAAAACAATATAGACCTAATTATCAAAGAAGCTATATTGCAAAAGGAAAGTGGATCAGATATATTGGATATAAATATGGGGTTACTTGAAATCGATGAAAAGGAAATGATGAAAAGGGTTGTTAGTGAGCTTCAAGGAATAATAGATACTCCTCTTCAAATCGATAGTATGAAAAAAGATGTAATAGAAACTGCAGTTAGAATTTATAATGGAAAACCTATAATAAACTCAGTAAATGGGAAACAATCGAGTATGGAAGCAATTTTCCCTATTGTTAAAAAGTATGGTGCATTAGTTATAGGGCTTACTCTTGACGAAGAGGGTATACCTAAAACTGCACAAAAGAGGCTAAAAATAGCAGAAAAGATAATATTAAATGCTAAGAAATATGGTATACCTGAAGAAAGCATTTTAATAGACCCCATAGTGCTTTCTGCATCAACACAGCAAGAGACAGCATTAGAGACTTTGAAGGTTATATCACTTATTAAATCAAGGTTCAACGTTAAAACTGTTTTAGGAACAAGAAATATATCTTTTGGGCTACCAAACAGGAAAATCATAGATACTACTTATTTAGCAATGGGGTTAAGCTATGGAGTAGATGCACCAATAATCGACTCTACAAGCCAGATGATGGATGTTATAAGGTCTTTTAAAGTATTATCTAATCAAGATGAAGGTTGTGAGGAATTTACAGATATTTATGGAAACAAAAAAGAAGAAAATGAAGTAAAAATAATGAGCTCAGATGGAACTTTAAAGGATATTATATTAAAAGGATTAAAAGAAGAAGCTTCACGGAAAACGAAAGAATTACTAAGGAAGCTAGAACCAATGGAGATAGTTGATTCTTATATAATACCAGCTATGGATTTTGTTGGTCAGAAATATGAAGCAAAAGAAATTTATCTTCCCCAGCTTATTAGAAGTGCTGAAACAGTGAAAAATGCATTCGATGCAATCAAGGATAAATTAATAGAGGAAGGGAAACAGCAAATATCAAAGGGTAAAATTATTTTAGCAACAGTTGAAGGAGATATCCATGATATTGGCAAAAACATTGTAAAATTACTATTGGAGAACTATGGGTTTGAGGTTATGGATCTTGGTAAGAACGTAGCCATAGAAAAAGTAGTGGAAGTAGTAAAGGAAGAAAAAGCAAAACTAGTAGGTTTAAGTGCTCTTATGACTTCAACCGTTGAAAATATGCAGCGGACTATAAATGCATTAAGAAATAATGGTATAGAAATAAAGATAGTAGTAGGTGGAGCAGTATTGACAAATGAGTATGCTAAGAAAATTGGGGCTGATTATTTTGCAAAGGATGCAAAGGATACAGTCGAAATAGCAAGGAGAATTTTTATGGTTTAAAAGTCAAAAAAATATAGTTTAATAAATATTAAATGTAACCGAAACATTAAAAACACTAAGAGGAATCTTAGTGTTTTTCTATAAAATGGATATAAATGTATAAATATTAATAATTGAAATTTTAATTTTTTTTAATAAATAGGAATATAAAATAATTGGTAGAAAATAAAGATGTTTTGAAAGCCCATTAACGGAAAAAGATACTAATTTCATCATGAAAATATTACATTTATATGATATATGTAGAAATATTTGATTTACTTAGTTAAAAGAACTATGCTATAATTATTTATAAAACTAATAATTTTATAAAGGACGTGTATATAATGAGTGCCATAATTAATTTATCACTAATTATTTTAGTATCTATAAGTATAGTTTATTTACTTACTAGATCGAAAATAATAACAAGGATATTACTTAATAAAGATAATAAGAGCAAAATTAAGTTAGTTATTATTTCTACAATTTTATTCTTAATTCCAATGATTTTAACTTCAAAGTATTCTATTGAAATAAGCGGTGGAAAAACTAATGTTAGGTCTGCTTTTGCTATAATGTCAGCTGTTATAGGTGGCCCCGTTGCTGGTATGCTTGTTTCAATTATAGGTGCTATATACAGATATTCATTAGGAGGTTGGACTGCATTACCATGTTCGGTTGCAACTGTATTAGTAGGAACTATTGCATCTATTATAGTTTGGAAAAAAGATTTTGATTTGCGAAAAATAACTATTAAGAATATATTTTATTGGACTATTTTTGGTGGATTGTGGGAAGTAGTACATATTACTATAGTTCCGGTATTAAGTACAATAGAAGGCAAAACGTTCATGGAAGCTTTACTAATGCTTTATAGAACTATGTTAATACAACAGATATTAATGAACGGTCTTGCAGTATTTGTATTTTTACATATATTTAGAGATATGATTTTACATGATGGAAGATTTATGGCTGAGGAAAAACAAATTAAAATAGATAAAATGATAGAAGATGCTACAATAAAAAATAATAGATTAAAAGAAACTATTTCAAGTATTATAGACTCGCTCATAGAATTAAGTGATCAAATATCTAAAATTAGCAGTAATAATAACAATTCTATAATAGAAATTTCAAGTGCTATAGAAGAAGTTACCGAAGGTGTATCAAGTCAAGCTGAAGACGCTCAAACGAATGTATGTATTATGGATAATTTTTCACAAAATATAAAAAAACTCGTAGATTCTTCAAAAAATATATATACTACATGTGAAAAGTCTGAGAATTTAAATGCACAAGGACTTGAAATAATCTCAAAATTAACAAATAAAAATAAACGTAATAACGAATTGATGGATGAAATGGCACAGAAGTTAGTTGATTTAGAAAATAAATTTACGAATATTAGTGAGATATCAAATACCATAAATTCTATTGCGGATCAAACTAACCTTTTGGCTTTAAATGCTAGCATTGAAGCAGCAAGGGCTGGAGAACATGGGAAAGGTTTTGCGGTAGTGGCAGAAGAAGTTAGAAATCTTGCAGAACAGTCAGCAGAATTCACAGGAGAAATTAAAAAAGTAATAGAAGATATGCAAATAGTTTCTGAAGAAACAGTAACAAAGATGGAGTTATTTAAACGTAGTAATGAAGAGCAAACTGCAATAATAATTGATTCAGAGCAAATATTTAATAAAATTCACAATTCTGTAGATATCATAAATGAAAAATCGATAGAGATAAACAAATCGTTAAATACAGTAGAAAATAATAAATCAGAAATGGAAAGTACATTAGATAATATTTCAGTTATAAGTGAACAGACTTCTGGTGAAATGGAAGAAATTAATTCTAGTATACTTTCTATAAATGAGTCATCAAAAGAATTATCAAATTTAACATTGAGATTAAATGATGTAGTGTCAGAATTAAATAAATGTGTAAATTAACAATATGTTAAAATAGTGAAAGGAAAAATTTATTTAACCATATTAATTTTGAGATTACAATAAAGTAAATACACCTATAAACCATGAGATTAAATATATTTCATGGTTTTATTTTTAATAAAATGATGTAGCTGGAAATGGTTAGAATTCATAATGGGATTTTAAACAGATAGCTATTGCAAATTATTATGCTTTTAGAAAATAGAAGTCAAAAATAAAAATTTATTGGAAAACTTTGATTCAAATTCAATTTTCTTTTTAAAAGACCCTTTCACGTTCGATTAATGTAGTTGTGATAGAAGATTAGTATACTATCACGATTTTTTAGTTTTTTGGGAATAATTTCGAAGTTTTTATTAATTTAGTTTTAGCGCAAATAAGTTTTTTTCAGATTTTCCCTTTGAGTATTATTTATATTTAAAATTATAAATAAAAAAGTAATATTTTGTATTAGGAAATATGTAAAAAATTAAAAATATAAACAAATTACAACAAAATTTTAATACTATGTATGTTATGATGTATTTGTTAAATATATAAATATAATTTTAGGGGGAATTAATATGAAAATAAAATCAAAAAAAGAATTGGGTTTATTTCGAGTTTGTTACGAAATAGGTGGGGACAAGCCTGGTGCACCTTTATTTAGAATCGACTTTAGTGTATACACACCAGAAGAAACAATGTCTGGTATTGGTCATATTACACAGGCTACTAATCCTCCATTGAATATTGGCTCAGATATTCATGGTCAGTACACTTATATGTGTGTAATGCCAGATAAATGTCACATTCTTATTACTGCTACAGGTAATCCAATAATCAAGTGGCCGAAACATGGTGGAGTAGGTCCTATACTTCCTACTAACATTGAATTGAAGATGGTTGTAACTGAAGATTGGAAATCTGGTACTGCTAACTACAAGTATATTGATGCTGAAGGTAATTGGCATGAAGTAACTGACGCTCCAGTAAAATCAGTTCCGGGCCAAAACATATAACAAGGAGGATTTAATTATGGAGAATAAAGGTATTTGCTTAAATGAGCATTTTATTAACAAGATGAATATTGATGGTGAACTTGGATGGTTTATGAGAGATTACAATGCATCAACTGGTTATACATGGAGTTGTATTCCAGATAATTCTGGAGTTTACGAGATGGTTGAAAACATAGTTCTTCACCCATCTACTGATGCAGTTGGTGTTTCGGGAATGATTATTTGGAAGTTTAAAGCAGTAAGAGAAGGAAAAGGAACCGTAATGTTTGAACTATATCCACCAGCAAAAAAAGAACCTGCTGCTACGATTGTTGTTGAAATAGAAGTAAATTAGTAGATTGTACTAAGGGAATTTTCAAAATATAATTAATTAGATGTAATTAAATAATTTAAATGTTTACAATTAATTAAAGTATCTAATTAAAAAATAGTTATAAAAATATAAAAACCATGAGATTGCAATATATTTTATGGTTTTTATGTTATTTTCCTTATATAATATATATATATGTATATTATATTTTTTAAACATTAGACATTTTATTCGTAATAAAAAAATACCAATAATAAGGGAGATGATGAAATGTATAAAAAAACAATTGCACTTACAATAGTATTGTGTTTATTGTTAACTGGAAGTGCTTTTTCTATTGAAAACAATGTTGAAAAGGATGAAAATAAAGAAGTATTAAATACTTTGTTTAACTGTGATTATAGTAATATTCAAGATTTATTGGATACATCTTTTTTAGAAGAGGTTTCTGTAGATGAATTAGTCAATATAATAGAAGCTTATAAAAACAATCTAGGAGAATTTCAAGATGTAATTAGTTTTGAAGATGGTTATAAACTTTTATTTAAGAAGGGATATGCTCCAGCAAAGGTACTCTTATCTAATGAAAATAAAATAATGGGAATATGGTTTGGAAATTGCACAATGAATGCAGATAGCTTAGAGGCTGTTTTATCACAATTCAAAACTATATCTGGAGATTTATCAATCTGTATTAAAAAGAATTACGATGAATTATTAGTAGGGGTTAATCATGATACACGTATGGCTGTTGGTTCTACTTTTAAACTATATGTTTTAAAAGCATTGTATGAAGCTGTTGAAAACAAGAAAGCTACATGGGATGATGTAGTAAAGATAAAAGATGAGAATAAGTCTCTTCCAAGTGGAATGTTACAAGAATGGAATGAAGACACGCCAGTAACAATCAAGACACTAGCCAATCTAATGATATCTATTAGTGATAATACTGCAACTGATCATTTAATTGATTACATAAGAAAAAGTAGAATAGAAAAATATGTGACTAAAGAAAATAAGCCATTTTTGAAGACGAGTGAAGCATTTAGAATTAAATACGGGGCTGATGCAAAGACACAGGAAAGATATATCAATGGAAGTCTTTATGAAAAAAGAAAAGTAATTAATAATATTAAAAAGAAAGTAAGTTTAGATGATTTACAGATACAGGCTTCACCAACTTTAATTAAAGAATTAGAATGGTTTTTTACAACAGAAGAGCTGTGTGATGTAATTTACGATTTAAAAGATTCTGATGAGATAAAAATAAATCCAGGTTTGGTTTTAAAAGAGAATTGGAATACTGTAGGATTTAAAGGAGGATCAGAACCTGGAGTACTTAATTATACTCAGCTACTTCAGAAGAATCAAGAAGGAGATATCTATACGATTTCAGTTACTGTGAATAATACAGAAAATAATGTTGATGTCAATCAAGTAACAAGATTAACACAAAGGTTAATTTCATTAATAGAAAATGGAAAGCTAGTAAAAAACATGGAATAATTTACCTGAGAAGGCTTTGGGTATTTTAGTTTTAAATATTTATGCTGGAATTGCTAAGCTTTGTTATTATAATGAAGTTAAAAAGGGATATTGAAATGTTCTTTAGTCCCTTTGGGTTGTATCAGAGTGAAGTTTAAAGCTATCTATTTCATATTGAAACTCTTACTCACTTCGTTCCTAGGAGAAAGCGATACACAACAAATCGTAGATTTATGTTCTCTACTCATGATTAGTAGTGAAATATACGATGAAGTAAAAATGGGAGTTGCTGCTACTATATTTGTCAAAAGTGGTGAAGATTTTAAAAAGTAAAATATCTGAAGAAAATTCAGCTGCTACAGAAAAAGCTTCTACAGCTGTTGAAGAACAGATTGCGTCTATGGAAGAAATGCAAGTAAAGCGCTAGCAAACATGTCAAAAGAAATGCAGGAGAGTATTTCTAAGTTAAATATTGATTAATAAATAAAAGGGAACTTGTATTAAATACAAGTTCCCTTTTATAAGTATCGCATTAGATAGAAAAATTGATTGTTTGTATATGTAACAGGATGTCAGAAAAATAGTGAAAATTTGTGGTTTTGCGAATTAAATCTAAAGAGAATGTGATGAAATGTGATAAAATGTGAAAAATATTTGAAATATGTTGACCGAAGTTGAGGAATGTGGTAAAATGTTGTTAACGAAAGATGGTTGTTTAAAAATTTATAAATTTTTTCTACTATTAATTATAGTAAATTACATAATGATTAAAAAAATGCTTAAAGTAGCTGGCTGTTAAGTCGAATATAATTTTCTTTAAAACTATTTTCCGTTTACATAAGCAATTAGAGTATTCAATAAAAAAACAATAATATCAAGAGTATTGAGGTGAAAAAAGAATGTTAGCAGTTGATAGGTTAAAAAAAATAGAAGAATTATTAAATGAAAATGGTAGTGTGATGATTAGTAATTTAAGTGAATTACTATGCGTTTCTGAAGAAACGATTCGAAGAGATTTTGAGAAACTTGAAAAAGAAAACAAATTAAAACGCGTTCGTGGTGGAGCGTATTTACCTGAAACATCAGACAATGAAGTTCCAATTCAAATAAGAGAAAAAATATTTTTAGAAGAAAAACAATTGATCGGAAAGAAATGTATTGAACTGATTAAAGAAGGCGATTGTATTATGCTTGATAGTAGTACAACTGCACTATATATAGCTAAAAATTTAAATATCAGTAAGAAAAAAGTTACTGTTATTACTAACTCTTTGAAAATTACAAGTGAATTAGAAAACAGCAAAAGCATTAAAGTTATTTGTTTAGGAGGTACGCTTCGTAAAAGTACCAGTTCATTTGTTGGATATATGACGACTGATGCTTTAAAAAATCTATCTGCGGATAAAGCATTTGTAAGTTGTTCTTCGATAAATTCCGAATTTGGAGTAACGGATAATCATGAATTAGGTGCAAGGGTAAGAAAAATTATGTTGATGAATTCAAGAAAAAAATGTTTGGTAGTAGATTATACTAAATTTGATTCACCTTCGGTTAATAAAATCTGTAATTTAAATGATTTAGATATGATTATAACAGACAGAAAAATACCTAAAAATTATAAAGATATTTTAATAAATAATGATGTAGAGCTAGTTATTGTTGGTGTTGACAGAAAGGAGAAATAGACATGGAAAATTTTATTTTTAAAAGTGGTACTAAAATTATCTTTGGAAAAGGCGGAGAAAATACTGTAGGAGAACATGTTGTAAAACATAGTCACAAAGTACTGATTCACTATGGTGGAGATTATTTGAAAAAGTTTGGAATACTTGATAGAGTTACTGAATCACTTAAAAAAAATGGTGTAGAATATGTGATTTTAGACGGCGTTGTACCAAATCCAAGATTATCCTTAGTCTATGAAGGTATCAAGATTTGTAAGCAAGAAAATATTGATTTTATATTAGCAATTGGTGGAGGAAGTGCTATAGATTCATCTAAAGCGATTGCTTTAGGAGCAGTATATGAGGGTGATGTATGGGATTTTTATTCAGGAAAAGCGACTCCTAAAAAAGCTTTGAAAGTTGGTACGGTACTAACAATTCCAGGCTCTGGTTCTGAAATGTCAGAAAGTAGCATTATAACTAATGAAGACAAAAACCTTAAATGTGGTATAGATAATGAATTAATTGTACCTGAGTTTTCTATTTTAAATCCTGAAATGTGCTATACAATTCCACCATACTTAATGTCATGTGGAATAGCTGATATTTTATCACATCTATTTGAAAGATATTTTACAACAACAAAGAGTTCAGTGCTTAGTGATCACTTATTGGAAGGTGCTATGAAGGCAGTTTTAGAAGTAGGTCCTCTTATGAAAAAAGATCCAAAGAATTATGATTATTGTTCAGAAATTATGTGGTTAGCAACGGTTTCGCATAATGGTATGTTAGATGCTGGGAGAGTTTCGGATTGGGCATCACATAGAATTGAACATGAGATAAGTGCAATATATGACATAACACATGGCGGAGGTATGGCTATAGTTTTTCCAGCATGGATGAAATATGTTAAAGATGAAAATATGAAAAGATTTGTACAATTAGCCACAAGAGTATTTGGAGTTACAGACGACACTGATAAAGAAAAAGTAATAGAAAAAGGAATAAATTGTTTGGAAGAATTTTTTAAATCACTAGGGCTAAAGACAACATTAACTGAGGCAAACGTTCCAATTGATAGATTTGAAGAAATGGCAAGTAAAGCAGTAGGAGACGCAGATCATATAGGTAGATTTAAACAATTAAAAATAGAAGATATAGTTGAAATATTAAAATTAGCAATTTAATTAGTAATAAATGAATTTATTATTATAGTTTAGGAGTGTTCAAATGAGTTTAAAAAAGTTAAAAGAAGAATTACTACAAGCAGCAAAAGATTCTTATAAATTAGGTCTTGTAGCCGGAACAAGTGGTAATGTAAGTGTTTATGATACTGAAGCTGATGTTATGATTATAACACCATCTAGTATTCCATATGATACTATGACAACAGATGATTTAGTTGTGTTAAAACTTGATGGAACAATAATTGAAGGATATAACCAACCTTCTTCTGAGTGGAAAATGCATGCAAAGGTATTTAATGAAAGAAAAGATATTAAATGTGTTTTACACACACATTCACCTTATGCAACAGGATTTGCTGTATGTCAAGAATCAATACCAGTGATTTTAATTGAAATGGTTCCATTTATTGGTGGAGATGTTCCAGTTGCAAAGTTTGGAATGCCTGGTTCAGAAAGTATTGGTATTGAAGCGTTGAAAGTTTTGAAGGATAGAAAAGCTTGTTTATTGAGTAACCATGGAACTTTAGCAATTGGGGAAACTATTAATAAAGCTATGACATCTTCAATATATCTTGAAGATTCTGCCAAAATATATCATATTGCAAAAAATGCAGGAAATGTAAAAATACTTTCCGAAAAGGAAATAAATGCAATGAAAAATTCCTAAAATTAGCGTTTCATCAATTTTATAAATAAGATGATGAAAGATATAGATATATTTAATTTAATTTTTGATAGTAATTGTGATTAAATAATAATATGTAGATAAAAAAAGAGGTGTAAAAATGTTTAGAGCAGACAAGGGATTAGCATTTTTATTACGATATGAAAATGTAGCATGGTATGAGGATGGAAAGGTACGTATTTTAGATAGGAGAATTTACCCTTTAAAAATAAAATTTGTAGAATGTAAAAATCATGTTGAAGTTTCTAAAGCATTAAAGGATATGGTAACTCAAAGCGGAGGACCTTATATTGCTGTAAATATGGGAATGGTATTAGCTGTATATGAGGCAGTAAATTTACCAGATGATGAATATATCAAGTATATTAATGATGCAGCGAATACATTATGTCATTCTAGACCTACTACAGTTGCAAATATGCTAAAAGCAGTAGATAGATGTCATAAAACTGCACTAGAGGTTATTAACAATCGAGAGAATGCAGTTCAATTGGTGCTTGAGGCTGCAATAGATGAAGCTAATAAAAAATATCAAAGATATGAAAAAGTAGCACAATATTTATACAGTAAAATACCTAAAAATGGGACAATTATGACACAGTGTTTTGGAGAAACTGTAATTGGAATGTTAATGAGACTTTGCAAGGAAAATGACAATAATATTAAAGTTATTTGTGCTGAGACTAGACCATATTTTCAAGGAGCTCGTTTAACTGCAAGTGTTGTAAAAGACATGGGAATTGATGTTACTGTTATAACTGACAATATGCCAGGTTATGTAATGAAATTAAAGAATGTTGATTTATTTACATCTGCAGCAGATGCTATCACAATGGATGGACATGTTATAAATAAAATAGGAACATTTCAAATGGCTTTAGCAGCTCATTATTGGGGAATACCTTACTTTACAACTGGCATTCCTAATAAAAAACATTCAGATATTAGTTCAGTCAAAATTGAGGAAAGAGATGCTGATTTTGTAACACAGGCAATGGGAGTTAAGACAACGATGGAAGGAGTCAAAGGCTTTTATCCTTCATTTGATATAACACCGCCTAAATTAATATCTGGAATTGTAACAGATAAGGGAATCTATTCTCCTTACAATTTGAATAAATACTACGAATAAGATATGTTTAAAGATTATTCTAGGATGCTGTCAAGCTCACTCTTTAGTGTGTGAGCTTGATTAAAACATCAATAAATTTGTAATTTTTAACCCTGATTATTCGTATAACTTTGAATAATATGCCGCAAGTTTCTGAATTAGAAGATTTCAGTGAATTCGAAGGCATACCGAGTTGGTATGTCGAGAATTTAATGGACATCTTCTAATTAGAAGGATGCAGTAGAGTATTTAATTTTCTATGAATAATCTGGGTTTAATATAAAAAATAATGTTAATCTGATATGGAGGCACTATTATGGTAGAAAAAAAAGGACGTTTTGATGAATATTTTCTGATGGAGGAAAACGATGCAGTAGAATATGCAAAAGAAAAATTAAATTATTTTGAAGATACTTCAAATTTAGAGTGTAAAGAGATAGGAGATGGAAATTTAAACTATGTATTTAAAATTGTTGATTTAAATTCAAAAAAATCAGTGATTTTGAAACATTCTGGAGAAGATACCAGAGCAAAATCAGGTAGAAAATTAAATGTGGATAGAAATATTGTTGAATGTAAGATATTACAGTTACAGAATAAATATTGTCCAGGATTTGTTCCTGAAATATATATGTATGATGAGGTTATGAATTGCTATGCGATGGAAGACTTATCAAATTATACAATTATGCGTACTGCGCTTTTGCAGAATAAAACATTCCCGCATTTTGCTGATAACGTAACTACATTTATGGTAAACACTTTACTACCAACAACTGATGTCGTACTAAACCACAAAGAAAAAAAGCAAATGGTAAAAAAATATATAAATCCTGATTTATGTGATATAAGTGAACAATTAGTTTTTACAGAGCCATTTGGCAATTTTCTCAATGAAAATGAAGTAATTGATTCTATGAATGATTTTGTTAAAGAAAATATATATGATGATAATTTACTAAGGCTTGAGTGTGCAAAATTAAAGTTTAATTTTATGAACAATGCACAAGCGTTATTACATGGAGATCTTCATACTGGATCAATTTTTATTAATGAAACTTCCATAAAGGTGATTGACCCTGAATTTACATTCTATGGTCCTATAGGATATGATGTCGGTAATGTAATAGCAAACCTGTTTTTAGCATGGGCACATGGATGTACAACGATTGTTGATGAAAATGAAAGAATACAATATTTGGGATGGATAGAAAAATGTATTACAGATATTGTCGATTTATTTAAAAGTAAATTCATAAAAAAATTCAAACAAGAAGCTACTGATTTACTGGCAAAAAGTGAAGGTTTTGATGACTGGTATCTTAAAAGTGTATTAGAAGACACATCATCAACTGTAGGACTAGAGATGATAAGACGTATTGTAGGAATTGCTAAAGTGGTAGACATTACTAGCATTGAAGATGAAAAGAAAAGAGCTGAAGTTGAAAAAATATTAATTTTATCAGGAAAAGACTTCATCCTAAATAGGAGCAAATATACTACAGGAAAGCAATTTGTTGAAACAATTAAAAAATATAGCAACTGCAACAAATAATTAACATTGGCTACTCTTATCCTTGTATGTTTAAATTTTTTCACATTAACTATTCAAAATATATTATAAGGAGGTGATGATATTTTAGCATGATCTTACAGGTGTAGTTGTGAATATAACTGGAAGATTAATTGGATAGGCAAATCTTATGAGTATTCAAATTATAGATTTTTCTTTGATTTGCAGAATGTGAAATGATTATAACAAATTAACAAAATGTATTACTATTGATAGAGAAAATTGTCCAGACATTATTAACCTAAAGAAAGGCGAGTGAATTATGCCTTTTAATAAGAAAACAACGCAGTTAAATGTTATTCGTGCAATCGTTTGCTATTATCAATTTTAAATTAAACTGGGCAAGAATTTAATTTTACACTATTGTTAAAAATATATATATGAATGAACTTATGATAAAATCTTTTGATTTTATAAAAATCATACAACTTTAGGAGGAATATTAATGAAAAAAGAGAACAGAAATCAAGAGAATGAGTATAAAAGTTTTTTAGGACTAACTCCATTATTGGTATTTTTGGTTATATTCTTAACAACAGGGATAGTTACTAAAAGCTTTACAAATATGCCTATACTTGTTGCTTTTATAATTGTGTTAGCATATTCTCTATGTCTTAATAGAAAAGGTGAAAAATTACCTTTGGATAAAAAAGTAGATATTTTTTCACGTGGTGGCGGAGAATCTACTATAATTCTTATGGTAGTAATATTTATATTAGCTGGTGCTTTCTACTCAGTAGCAAATGCTATGGGTGCGGTTGAATCTACTGTAAATTTAGGATTAAGTATTTTACCAACTAAAGCAATTTTACCAGGTATATTTCTTATTGGTTGTGTAATATCTTTCGCTATGGGTACTTCAATGGGAACAGTTACAGCTCTTACACCAATAGCAATTGGTATGTCTCAACAAACAGGCATTTCCCTACCGCTAATTGTTGCAACGGTAGTAGGTGGAGCAATGTTTGGTGATAACCTATCATTTGTTTCAGATACTACAATAGCAGCTACAAGAACACAAGGGATTGAACTTAAAGATAAATTTAAAATGAATGTTTTAATAGTTTTACCAGCAGTTATAGTTACTTTAATAATATTAGCATTAATTCCTATAGGAAGTGCTACACTTGAAGTTGGTTCATACTCATTATTAAAAGTATTGCCTTATATATCAATAATTATATGTGCTTTAGTAGGCTTCAATGTAATGGTAGTATTAGCAATAGGAATTTTAACAGGAGCAGTATTAGGATTATCACTTGGAGCATTTAATTTTGTTGAATTATTAGGTTTCATACAACGTGGTTTTGGATGGATGCAAGATCTTTGTTTAATAGCTATTGTTATAGGTGGTATAGTAGAATTAATGAAATATTATGGCGGAATCGGTTTCTTACTTGATAAAGTAACTGCTAATGTTAAGACTAAAAAAGGTGCAGAAGGAGGAATTGCTGCACTTGCCAGCTTAATTGATATAGCAACAGCAAATAACACTATAGCTATAGTAACATCAGGTCCTTTAGCTAGAGATATATCAAAACAATATGATATAGATCCAAGAAGAACTGCAAGCTTACTAGATATTTTCTCATCTGCATTCCAAGGAATAGTTCCTTATGGTGGACAAATACTTGTAGCAGCTGGGTTAGCTCAATTATCACCGGTTGAGTTAGTTCCTTATAGTATATATTCAATGTTGATGATAGTATTTGGTATATTAGCAATAGTTCTTGGAATACCAAACTTTAAAAAGAAGGTAGAACAAAAGTAAATATTACAAGGCTAATTATATGTATATATAGTAAAACAACTAATAACCATCCTTAATAGGATGGTTATTAGATTGTCTCAAAAAATATTAAAATAGAAGAACTATTAGATTAAATTTATATTTTGAATTATAGAAAATGTAGAAATTATGATTATAAAGGGATTAGAAGGACATATATAGAAATGTGCCTCAATACAAATCGAATATGAAAAGTAAATGCATAAATCTTAAATTTTATAGTTTTGAGGTTTATGCATTTACTTTTTGTAATTTTTAGATTTAAAAATGCAGACAAAATGAGTCGAAATAAAAAAGAAAAATACCAAAATTGCATTTATATAATATAAAAAAATAAATAATAGGGAACGAAAGTTTACTCTAGATAAATAATAAAATACAAAATTACCATAATATATGCTATAATGGTAAAATAAGATAAAAATAATAAATATGTAAAATTTTAAATAAAAAGTATAAAATATAATACAGAACACAATAATAAACATTTTTGAATTTAAATCTATTAAAAATAAAAAGGAGAATATTCCATGAAATATGGAAATAAATGCAATTATTTAATAGAAATGAAAAAAAATAATATACTGGTACCTAAATTTTCTATGCTAGGATATGATTTTTTTATTGATTTTTTAAAAGCTGTAGATACATTAGAAACTACACAATTATTAGCACTTCAAAATGCTTGGATTGAAGAAAAATTTAAAGTAATTAAGAAGAAAATTCTTGAGGCTCCCATTCCTCAAGAAATTATTGATAGAATTAATGAAGTTTGTTTAGGACTTAAATTTCCGATAGCTATACGATCTTCTGCTTCTATTGAGGATGGTACTAAACAGTCAGGAGCTGGACTATATAAAAGCGTACTTAATGTGAGCAAAGATGTGATAGTAGATAAAGTGAGAGAAGTATTAGCTTCTTTATATGATGAGAAATGCATATTATTAGCTCAGGGTAAGGAATTTTATCCTGAAATTTATTACATGGGAATAGTATTTCAAGAGATGATTAATCCAGAGTGGAGTGGAGTATTATTTACAGCAGATCCTATTACAGGGGATCCTTCACAAATTCAGTTGGAAATGGCTAAAGGCTTAGGCGATAAGATTGTTTCAGGGTTAGTAGAAACTGAGTTTTCTTATATATCTAAGCTTGAAAATACTAATATTGGTGATTTAGAAAAGAATACAATGATAAACAAGCTTAGAAATGTTGCTGTTAACTTAGAGAATATATTAGGAAAACAATTAGACATAGAATGGGCTTATTCAGATGCAAATGTATATATTCTTCAGTGTAGACCAATAACAACTATCCAACCAAAGCCGACTATTGATAAAGTTAAAATATTTTCTATATCAGAGTTGGGACCAAAAACATATCCTTTTTTAGGATTTTTACAACGGCGTTATTCAAAATGGTTAAAAAAAGCAAAACTATTCCATGCGTGTGAAAAAAATAAAATTAAAACTCATAAATGGAAATTATGTGTATTTAACAAAGAACTTTTTACGACTTTGAATTTTGGTAGTTTATTAGAAGACTATGAATCAGAATTCGTTTTTTATACTATAAATGGAAATACTGTTTACTGTGATAAAATATGTGAAGTTCGTGATAAAATCAAAAAATTTATAGATACATATAATGATAATCTCTATTGTGTTAGCTTTCGAGAGATTTTACCTAATGAAAGATCAGCTATATCGTGTATAAAAGGAGATGGAAGCGTACAGATTGAGTGTATAAGTGGTAGGATATATAGCCTTAAATCAGGAACTGTTGCACCAACACGTTATATATTAGATGAAAACGGTAATATTACAGATGTTTATATAGAAGAACAAGATGTTTATTATTACGAGGAAGACATTTTGAATATGGTACTGTCTGGATATAAACAAAAAATTGATCTCTCAAATGAAATCATAACAAAAATATGTATGGCAACTCAAAAGTTATATAATGAACTTGGCTCAGTAGCTGTTGAATGGTGGATTTGGGGTGATGAACCGTATGTTGGTGATACTTCACTTTTAAAATCTGAACTACAAAATAAAAACAATTTCATAATTTCTGAAGGCAAAGCCAAAGGAAATTTATTCAAGCTACCTGCTTATGAAAACAGTTTAATAGAAAAACTCAGCATATTTAATACAATTTCAGTAGCTAATTCAGATTTTGATTTAGATAAGATAGATGTTTTTCTAAATCTAAAAGAGCAGTTAATTAAGTGGTCAAAGGATGGTGATATACTACTTTATTGTGAAAGACCTTATTTATTTTTAGCTCCATTTAAAAAATTTGTTTCTGGTTTTGTTTTCAAGAAAGCTTCGAATCTTTGTCATTTATCTTTGATACTACGAGAAGTAGGAATACCAGCAATATCTTTAGAAGGACAGGAAGTCAAGGAAACAAATGGAGAATATTTTGAATTAGATGCATATAAGGGAGATTTAAAATTAGTTACAAGAAAAAGGGGACAAGCATGATGTGTTGTATAGTAATTAAAAATATGTAGATGATAATATTTTTCTTACAAATATAAATGAGGATGTAATTATAAGTTAATGTAAGTTAAGTCTCCAATTATATATGACCATTTTAGAAATGATTGTGAAGGGGGGGATGAATAAGTTTAGGTTATAGGATTAGCTCTAAAATGGATGCTTTAAAAGAAGATTTTATTTTATTTAATGTAATAAAATTAAAGGATAAGCGGGGTGAGAGATGATTGTATGATTGATAAGGATAGAATTAGAAATGCAGTAAGAGAAATACTCATTGCAATTGGAGAAAATCCTGATAGAGATGGTTTGCTTGAAACACCAGCTAGGGTTGCAAATATGTATGAAGAAATCTTTATAGGGTTGCATAAAAATCCAATAGATGAAGTGAAAATTTTCAAAGAAAAAAATCAAGAAGAAATAATTTTAGTTAGGGATATACCTGTGTATTCTATGTGTGAGCATCATTTGTTACCGTTTCACGGTAAAATCCATGTTGCATACATCCCTGATGATGGCAGAATTTTAGGTTTAAGCAAATTTGGTAGAGTAGTGGATATTATTTCTAAAAAGCCGCAGTTACAAGAAAGGCTAACTAATGAAGTTGCTGATCTTATATGTGAAGTAATTAATCCAAAAGGGGTAGCTGTAATAATGGAGGCTGAACATTTGTGTATGACAATGAGAGGTATAAAAAAAATGGGTTCTAAAACAGAAACTGTGGCATTAAGAGGTACTATTAAAAATGATTTCAATATTAGGAATAATGTTATATCACTAATTAAATCATGTTAGATTAAATTTAGGAAAATGCTTAATATATAATTTTTTATTAATAAATGATGATGTTTAGTAACATTAGCAAAAGAATATAATGTAAAGGAGCTACAGATATGAGTTGGTCTATTGGTATAGGTAGTACAAATAAATGCAATTTAAATTGTCCACATTGTTATTCAAGAGAACGAAAAGATGCTGAACTAAGTTATCAACAAATTAAGCATATATTAGATTCATTAGAGGTTGATTCAATAAATTTTGGTACTGGAGAGAATTTATTGAATAAAGATTTTATCAAAATACTTGATTTAATTATGGAGAGAGGAATTAAAACTAGTCTTACCAGCAATGGTTACACTGTAATGAATTTGCCAAAAGAATATTTAGAATTCTTTAATGATATTGATATTTCATTGGAATTTCCAAACAAAGAAAAACAGTCTCAGTTCAGAGGAAAAGGTTCATGGGATTTGGCTATAGGAGCAATTGAACGATGCAAGAAACATGATATTGAAACAAGTATAGCATGTTGTATGATGAATATTAATGTAAATGATATTCCAAATTTTGATAAATTAATTTCTGCATATGATATTAATCTACGTATTAATACATATAAACCTGTTAATACACGAAAATACTGCCTAACGTATGAAGAATTTTGGAAAGGGATAGAAAATATTTTTTCGAGAATGAAGCTAATAGCCTGTAGTGAGCCTATTGTAAATGCTGTTTTAGGAATTGAGCATCCAAGGTTAGAATGTGGATGTGGAAGGACAAGTATAAGAATTAAACCAAGTGGAGCTATCATGCCATGTGTATATTGGAACGAGAGTGATGTTAATATTAATAATTTAGATGTTCTAAATGAATCTACATTTGATTATATGCATATTATTCCTAAGGAGTGTTTAGATTGTGAGCATGTTTCAATTTGTGCAGGAGGATGTGAAGGAAGACGTTTATACAATGATTTACAAAAACCAGATGAATATTGCCCATTTATTCGAGGGGATAAAATTAACATTTCTTATGAATTAGCTGGTAAAAAAGATTTAGTGCATGCTTCATATTTATGTACTATAATCCTAGAAAGTTAAGATTTAGGAGTGAAATTATGAGCTTAGAAAATAAATTTTTTGTTGCGCTAAAGGCATTAATATTTTTTGAAGAACGTTTTCTTATTATAAAACGAACTGATAAAGCAAGAGGAGATTTTTATCATTGGGAATTTCCTGGGGGAAGATTAGAATTTGGTGAATCACCGAAAGAAGCTTTAAAGCGAGAAATAATAGAAGAAACGGGGCTAAAAAATGTAGATTGTCTTTATCCGATAAATGCTTGGAATTTCTTAAAGGATGAACACACTGAAATAATAGGAATAACATATCTTTGCAAGAGTGAAGATAAAAAAATAGAGCTTTCAATAGAACATGATGAATATGCTTGGATATCATATGATGACATTATAAATTATAATTTTTCTCCTGGAATATTAGAGGACATAAAAAAATGGAATTGGCAGCAAATACTAAAAGATATTGTAAAGTAGTTTGGAGGATATATCAGTGTTAAATCGTCAACTAATAAATGAAATATTTCAATTTGAAAATCTGTGCAAGTCAAAAGATATTAATACAGATTATTTATATACATTTACAAATTATCTAATTGTACATGAAGAATTAGAATATGCTAAACAAATTACTAATGATTATATAGTAAAATTCTTAGTTTATACATTTATTCGTATATATCTTGACTATACTGATGATTCTATAAAAAGTGTTATTAATCTTATTAAAGAATTTGTAAAGTGGAGTAAAGAAAAAGAATTAAATGATTTAAATATAGATTTTACCAAAATTGAAGAAGTGTTGTATAGAACTAGAAGATTATCATCAATGCTACCAAAGCTAAAAGAAACTGTAAATATTCCTATGATTAAATTTAATAAAAACTTTTGGTTAGGTAATCTTGATAAACAGATACTAGAAGAAGATGAAGTGTTGACATCTAATTTTACAATGAGTAAAAATGACGAAGGAAATATTGTTTTAAAAGATATCGAAGAACCATGGAAAGAATATATATTGAATAAGAATAATATATTAGAACAATTAGATGTAAAGAATGAAGTTATTGTTCTTGAAATATATAAAAATATTAAGCAATGTACATGGAGGATCATAGACATTGGTCTAATATATCCAGCATATGCAATGAAGTATATATCAAAGAAATAATCAGGAGTGTGCAAGGAGGTTTATTATGTCAATTCAAGTATGTATCATGGCACCAATTAAGTATCTTGAGCTTTTTTCACTAAAAGGTGATATGCTATTTGCTTTGCCACATATTTCTGATTCAAGTAAAGAATACAATAGATTTTATCAAAGGAATAATAAATACAAAATATTAGATAGTGGTGTTATTGAATTAGGTAAGCCATATAGCTTTGAAAAAATTGTACAAGTTGCACAGAGATTAAAGGTTAATGAAATAGCTATACCTGATTATCTTCACAATGCAAAAAAAACAATTGAAAGTGCAAGATATGTTTCAAAGCAATATAAGGAAATGAATACATCAGATAAATTTAATTTAATGGGAATTGCACAAGGTACTACAGTTGATGAATGGTTAAATTGCTTTGAAGAACTAATTACAATGGATAAAGTTTCAGTTATTGGAATAGGAATTTACAGTGTAAAGAGAGTTTTTTCATCTATAACAAATAAAAGTGATTGTTTAAGTAATAGGATGAAGTGTGTTGAATTATTAGTTAAAAAAAATCTTATTCCAAAAGGAAAATATATACATTTACTGGGATTGGGAGACCCAATTGAGTTAGTATATCAAAAACAGCATCCGTTTGTTAGAAGTTGTGATACAACTAGACCTATAATATATGGTTTGCATGGCATAAGATACACTAATGAAGGATTTATTCCGTGTGAGGAATATAAAGGTAAGAAAATGGATTATTTTATGGATATAAACCCTGAATATCATGCAAGTATATTACAAAACATTGAAGTAATAAAAGAGTTAGCTAAATAATTCTATATGACATTTTTCAATGATGGGAGTGGTTTAGATATATTAGTTATTTTCGAAGGATTCGACAGGACTGGAAAAACAAGTTTAGCCCAATATATAGCTAGAGAATTAGGCTTTCGTTATAAGCATAATATGCCAAGTTACAATTGTAAGTTATATAAAGATTTAATTAAGCAAATACAGATTTTAAAAAGTAATACTGTTATAGACCGATTTCATTTAACAGAATTGGTTTGTGGAAAAATAGTATGTAATCATGTAAGGTTATCGGATAGTCATATAAAAATGATTGAAGATTGCTTGAAGCAGCACAATGTAGTATTTGTACATTGTTATGCAGATACAGAAGATGTAAAAATGAGATATAAGAAAGAATTAAACAAATATGTTCCAATAGAATTAATTAATTCATGTTTAAACGAGTATTCTAATTTGTTTAATGAATTAAACGAAAGAGGCTTTAAGGTTTATGAATCAAATAGTAGTTTACCAATGGATTTACAACTGCAAAATGTGCAAAAGTTAATAAAAGACTTAAAAATGATGTTAACTGAGGAGGAAGGAATTAGATAGTGTTATATGATTTATTTAGCGAAAATATAGAAAAAAATAAACTGATTAAAAAAAATGATCGCATATTAGTTTTACACTCTTTAGGTAAAGATGCAAGTGTGTTAATGAATTTGCTCTGCCAGTATAAGATGAAGATGGATTTTGAGTTGATTCCTGTATTATTTCGTGTTCCACAGCATGTATATGATAATAAAGATGAAGTTATGATGATACTTGAGCATTGGAAGTCTATGGGACATGAAATTAACATTATTGATTTTGACTATGAGGATACTTTTTGGGAAAGATCAGATAAGGTTGATGCAAACAACCTTCCTTGTTCTAGGTGTAGAGATTTAAGGAACGAGCAAATTAAAATTGCTATTGATAAATATAAACCTAATAGCGTTGCATGCGGATTTAATCTTACAGATTTACAAAATTATCTTGTAACAATGATGCTTATTTCAAATTTTACTTTTGATTCAAGTTCAATAAATGATGAAACAACAGCAAAACGGTTTGAAAGCTTAATATCTAGATTTTTTGTTGATGTACAATCTAATTTTGACAACTTGTTACATTGGATTTTACCACTGCTTACAATAGAAAGTACAAAGTTAAATCAATATTTAAAAGAAAAAAAAGTACCATATATAAAAACTGAATGTATTTTTAAAAGCCAAAGGGCACGTAGTGTTTTTAGTGATTATGTAAACAAATTACACTTAAACTATAATTTTAATACAGATTATAGTTGCCTAATGAAATTTTTACAAAAAAATCTAGTGAACAAGCAAGCTTTAAAGGTATCAGACAATTGGTTAAATAAAAGATCAAATTAATAAATTAGAAAGGATGAATAGTTATGAGTAATAATAAAAATATAACGATAAAGAGATACAATATATATTCAGGTTTAGAAATAAAGATTAATGATATGTCAATATGTGTAGATCCGGCAAAGATTGTTCCAAATGACTTGAAATTATTAAACCCTGATATTATTTTAATTTCTCATGAGTCTATGGATCATATGGACCCAACTCAAGTGTATAGATTGCAAAAACGTCGTAATTGTAAAATATTTTGTAGTGTAGCAGTAGCCGTTGACTTGACTCAGTATTATGCACATGATGTTGATTTTATTGATAGCATTAATGTTTTAATTCCAGGCAGTGAAATGGTATATAGAGGAGTAAAAATAATTGCATCAAAATCTGTACATTGTGATTATATGTTACCTCTTGTATTTAGATTGGATTTCTTAGAGTATGGTTTTAGTATTTTACATTGTATAGACACACTTTTATCAAGAGAAATAGAAGAACTTTCGAAAGGAACAGATATAAGTATTATTCCTATAGGGATAGCTAAAGGTGTTAGTGCTGAACTTGGTTTAGAATTTATTAGCAAGTTAAAGAGCTCTGTATATATTACAAATCATTTCACAAATCAATTAGAAGATTTTTCTAAACTTATTGAAGAAAAGAATATTGAAGAAAAATATAATGCAAAAATAATGTCTCTTGACTGGAATGAGGAATGTTATATACCTGAAAGTTATTTAAGTAAAAAAGATATAACTATAGAACATTTAGACAAATTTAGAAGTTTAAGCTTAGATGAGATAATCGAAATTTTAGATAAAAAAGACAATTTAGAAGATAATTTAAGATTCTTAATTGCTGAAATAAACCTTAGAAAAGGAGAACTATTACAAGAAAAACTATTGCAAAAGCTAGAAGAAATATATAAGACTGTTAATAAAGATTGCAAGATGTTGATACTACTACTCTTTGTAATGGTTAGCTTATTTGATTCTGCTTTGATAAATGAAAACTTTGTGAATTCTCTTAAAGAAGATTTATTACTCCCAACAGCTCCAACAAGAGATGAGTTTAAAGCTGCTTTATTATTTTTCTTAGGTACTTATTGCCAGCAAAATTCTAGTATTTATAATTTAGATGAGATAATTCAAAATATTGATATAAACCATGAGCACGTTAGTTATTGGGTAGTAGAATGTTTGGGAAGAATGGGAGTATCTAAGCATGAGGATTGTATGATTGCTATAGAAGCTTTAAGAGAAAAAATTGTTAGTATAGACAAGCTTTTTAATTCTGTGGTTGTAAGACGTAAAATATTCTGGGAATTCCATAGATTAACAAGATTATGTCCAACATTTAGTAAAGTATTTGTTGAATATTTTGATAGTGGCTTAAAAGACTTTAACCCTGATGTTCGACTGCTTGCTATCTTGTGTATCGGAGTTTTGAGTAGAACTAATAACATTATAAATAAAGAACTTATTGGTAAAATGGTTGAATTAGATAATGATGTTGAGGATGATGTTAGAGAAACCTTAGCACGAATCTTCGGAGTGATTAATAGGTACTATCATCAAATTGCAGTAGATTATAAAGAAAAAATCGAGACACTGTTAAATGATAAAAATTGCCATGTTCGTCGTGCAGCAAGAGATACTTTGAGAGAAATGGCATATTAGTATAATATTTAACCGCCGATAGAGAGGAAGGGATTATTTTGGAGTTGGATTTACATGTAACCAATAGATGTAACTTATTGTGCATGCATTGCATATATGAGTCTAATGAAATAGAAATGGAAGATATGACTCCTAAAATGTTAAAAAAATTAATTCCTGATTTTCACAAACTTGGAATTACAGAGGTTCACCTTACAGGAGGGGAACCTCTATTAAACCCTTGGATTGCAGAAATTATAGAGATATTAAGCTTAAATGGCTTAGAAGTAAGATTGCAAACTAATGGAATAAAAATAAATGAAACTACAATTGATAATTTAATGTCTAAAGGATTAAAATCTATTCTAATTAGTTTAGATGGTTTAGAGTCAAACCATAATTTTCTTAGGAATAATGAAAACTCATATAATGCAGCAATTCATGCTATAGAAGTATGTGTTAAATCAGGCATTTATACAAGAGTAAATACAGTTTTACACAAAAGAAATATCAATGATATAGAAGGATTATTAAAAGTAACTAAAGATTTAGGAGTTGATCAACATTCATTTTTTTATTTAACTCCCGGAGGCAGAGGGAAAAATATTAAAAACTTAATGCTAAGTTTACGTGAGTGGGATGATATTGAAGCAAAAATAAAATCAATAGGAAAACAAATGGATTGCTTTGATAAAATTAAATTTCAAAATTTAATTATTGATATAAAACATGAAGTAAATAAGTGTAGAATTAGTGCGCGTGATAATTGTCTAATATTAGCAGATGGAAATGTATATCCTTGTGTATTTTTTATTAATTCTCCTTATAAATTAGGAAATATTAGAGAAAAAAGTCTATATGATATTTGGAATAATGAAGATGCTTGGAATAACTATAATATAGTACGCAATAAGAGATGTCAAAATAGTAATTGTGAGGGAGGATGCAAGGGTTTGACATATTTAATTACTGGAAGTTTTCAAGGTTGTGACCCTCGCTGTCAATATAAAGAAGATTTAGTTCCAGGATGCATTAGAAGATATGTGAATTTAAAATAAGGGTTAATTTTATGAAAAAAATATTAAAAAATGGATGTATTATAACTCAAAATGAGAAAAGAGAGATTTATAAACCAGGTATGATGGTAATTGACGATAGTATTATATCGTATGTTGGAAAAGAAAAAAAGATAAATAACAGCGATAGCGTTGAAGTAATTGATTTAAAAAATGATATAGTATTGCCAGGGTTTATTAACTGTCATACACATCTACAAGCTTCAACTCTTCGTGGAAGCATAGAGGGAATGAATCTAAAAGAATATTTAAAATGTAATGAAATTATAAAAAATAGTAGAAGTCAAGAAGAACTAAAAAACGACAAAGCTGTTGCTTTACAATACGGCCTTTTAAACATAATAAGTTCAGGGATAACCTCAGTTTGTGCATCTAGCTGTGACAGTTATGCACATAAATATAAGATGAGATTGTATACAGGGTCATTAGCTATGAAAACAAAGAGTTTAAAAAAAGAGTATAAGAGTTTTGTAGATAAAATATTAAAACTTTTAAATACAGCTGATTATGATTACATTCATCCTGTTATATTTGCACATTCATTATATATGATTGACTGGGAGCTATTACATGTAGTTAAAAAGTTACTTAATGATTACCCAAGATGTCTTTTTACAATACATGTTTCTGAAAGTAAGGAAGAAGTACAATGGATCAAAAATAAAACTCAAAAAACACCGATTGAATTATTGGATTATTATGGTGTATTAACTGATAGAACTTTATTAGTTCACTGTACTTATATAAATGAATCAGATGCAAAGTTGATAGCTAAACGTGGATCAAAAGTAGTTGTTTGTCCTGTATCTAATGTTAAGCTTGGCTCTGATATACCTAATATACCATTGTTGCTAGAAAATAAAATTGATATATGCATTGGGACAGATGGGATAGCAACAAATAATTCATACGACTTACTTATAAATGCTAGAATTGCTTATTTTCTAGTTCGTCAAAAATATGAATATAGCTTATCCGCTCAAAAATTATTAGATTTAATTTCAACAGATGCTGCTACAGTGTTAGGAAATCAAAGTATAGGAAGTATTAAAGAAGGTAATTTTGCTGATTTTTTAATATTTGATGGTGATATATTAAATTTGCAGCCAAGGGTTAATATAGTTGAAAATTTAATTTTTAGCAGTAGTACACAAGCAATTAAAGACGTAGTAGTTGGGGGCGAATGGCTTATGAAAAACAACCATCTTCAGTTTGAGTATAATGACATTGTAAAACAATTTAATGTCATTGCTGAGAATTTTAATAGAAAAATTAAAAGGGTTAGAAGGTGTCAAAATGATAAATAAGGATGTTCACATTTTTACTAAAGGTCAGTATTCTTGTTTGTATAATTCAATAACTATGGATTTGATATATTTAAAAAATAATTGGTTATCAGGTAACAAACCGTCAGAGGAAATATGCAAGCAGCTTCCAAAAGAATTTACAACAAATAATGATTATTATAAAGAAGCATTAAAAAAAATACAAAGCTATTTAAAGCCGAATATAAAAACATTATTTATGATAATAAATGAACAGTGTAATTTAGCTTGTGAATATTGTAGATATATTAATAAGCTTCCAAAGAATTTTGTTGGTCAAGTAATGGATGAAACTGTTGGTAAAGGTCTCATAAACAAATTTCTAACAAGTGAAATTGATAATGAAAGTAAAACTATTGTGTTATTTGGCACAGAGGTACTACAAAATTCAGATTTAGTTGAAGAACTGGCTAAATATATACGAGAAATTGATTTGAAAAACCAATTAAGTCCGACTGATATTACAATTTTTACAAATGGTACGTTAATTAACGATAGGGTAGTAAGGTTTATAAAACAATATGATATTACTCCTATAATATCAATTGATGGATGGGAGGAAATACATGATAAAGCCAGAGTAAATAAAGCAGGAAAAGGAACATACAAGAAAATAAGGAAAAACTGTGAATTATTAAAGAATGAAGGAATAAAATTTGGTATTTCTACTGCTGTAGGAGAACATAATGTTGATTATTTGCCAGAAATTATAGATTTCTTTATAGAGGAATTTGATCCCTTGAATGTTGGATTAAACCCACTTGAAATTAATGATAAATATTCAAAGGAAATTTTTTTTAACAAGTATATTGAACAAGGTTTAAAAGCCTTTGAAGTTGCACGCCAAAAAGGAATTTCTCTTCCACAAGTAATGAGAAGGATTAGACCTTTTGTTGAGCAAAAACATCGTTTGAAGGAATGTCCTACATGTGGAGGTGCTTTAAGAGTATATCCAAATGGAAGAATAGGGACTTGTTCACACTTTGTCGCGGTTAATGAATATTGCATAGATTATAAGACTTATATAAATGAAGATATTAATAGTAAAGATATATTTAATCAATGGAGTCATAGGACGCAGTTTAGTTTTAATCAATGTTCTAATTGCGAGGCTATTAGTCTTTGTGGTGGAGGTTGTGTATATAATGCCTTTCTTCAAAATGATGAAATAATGGCTCCTGATTATAGAATTTGTTTTCACAGTAAATATGCACTAGAGTGGTGTATATGGAAGCTCTTTGAGTACACGAGAGGAGCAAATATCTTAGAAAAACAAACATATTTTAAACCAGATAAGAAGATGAGAAAACTTATTTACGGAAATATAGATGAAGATAATTTAAAGCTTCCATTGCAAAAATATAATACCTTTGGTGAACATTTGATTTTTAGTTATTGAGATAAATGGAAAGGAGTTAGGTAATGAGGCGATTATATTCAGCTGAATATGTATCTAAAGGACATCCGGACAAGCTTGCAGATTTAATTTCGGATACCCTTCTTGATGAATTCATAAAAGTTGATGCAAATTGTCATATTGCATGTGAGACACTTATAAGTAACAATCTAATAGTTGTAGCAGGAGAGATAAATTCATCAGCAAATCAAATTTCTTATGAGGGTTCTATTAAAAATGCATTAAAGATATGTGGATATGACAGGGATGAATCAGGTTTTAATTTAGAAGATTCTAAAATTATATTTAATTTGAATAAACAATCAAGAGATATTGATAACTCAATAAAAAACAGTTATGAATTTAGAAATGGAAACGCAAAGGAAGAAGCAGATATGATTGGTGCTGGAGATCAAGGGATAGTAATTGGATATGCTTGCAATGAAACTAAAGAGCTTATACCTTTGGCACATATGATAGCTAGAAGTTTAATTAATAGGATTGAGTATTTGCACGATAAAAATATCTTACAATATTTACGTCCAGTAGCAAAATCTTTAGTTACATTATTATATGAAAATGGCAAACCAAAAAGCATTGAACAGATAGTTTTATCAGTTCAACATATAGAAACTGTATCTAATGAACAAATAGAAAAAGAAATATTGAATTTAGTAATAAATGAAAATGAATACAGCTATTTAATTACTCCAGATACTAAAATTTTTATTAATCCATCAGGCAGGTTTTCTATAGGAGGTCCAATGGCAGATACAGGACTAACAGGACGTAAGTTGATGGTTGACACATATGGTGGACGTGCAAGACATGGTGGTGGTGCTTTTTCTGGAAAAGATCCAAGTAAATGTGACCGTTCAGGTGCATATTTATGTCGATGGATAGCAAAGCATTTGGTTCACTTTGGCTACGCACAAGAATGTGAAGTAGAAATATTATATGCAATTGGGGTATCAAGACCAATAGACATTTCTATCAACTGTTTTGGAACTGAGAAAATTCCAATAACAAAAATGATTGAGATAGTTAAAAACAATTTTGATCTTAGAATATATAGTGTGATAAAAGAACTTCAATTAAAGAAGCCAATATATGCTGACACAGTTATAAAGGGGCACTTTGGACACATGGATGCTTTTAGTTGGGAAAGAATTGCTAAACAAATTTGAATGGGGAATGTGATATTATGAATAATTTGTATATTAAACCAATTAATTTTATTGGAAAAGAACGTGATGAAATAAATGTAAATTCAGATATATCAGTGCCTGAATTTAGTGTTATTGATTACAAATCAGACATGAAAATAATTTTTCAAAAGGATTCTTTAAAGTTGCTTTTAGTTGATCAAAAAACCTTGAGTATTTTAGAACAGTTGAAGAATGATAAAAATTATAATATACCTTTGGAGCAATTAGCTAGCTTATTGAACAATGGATTAATAATCTATAAAAGTGAGAGCAGCCAAGCATGTAAACAAGATTCTAGTAATAATAAATTACGCAAAATATTTCTCCATATATCACATGATTGCAATTTAAGGTGTGGTTATTGTTATGCAGAGGGAGGAAATTATGGTGGTAAATCACAATTAATGTCCTTTGAGACTGCTGTTAAAGCTATAGAATATGTTTTGAGCTTAGACCCAGAAATAAAGAAATTAACCATTGAATTCTTTGGTGGAGAGCCATTTTTAAATTATAAGACAATTGAAAGTATGATTAACTATATAGAAGAAGAATTCCCAAATATTAATTTTGAATATGGTTGTGTTACTAATGCAACTATAATGAATGATGAGATAGAAAATATGTTAAAAAAACATAAATTTCACGTGATGGTAACTATAGATGGTCCAAAAGATTATCACGATCTTCAAAGAACCTACCCAGATGGAACAGGAAGCTTCGAAACAGTTTTATCAAACATTCCAAAGTTTAAAAAATCAGCTAATTATTTATGTGCAAGGATTGTTTACACAAAGAAAAATATAGATTTGTTCAAAATTTTTAAATATATATATGAAGAATTAGGTATTGAAGATATTTCGTATAGACCTGTAATGACAGATAATTTGGAGTATAAAATAGATGAAGAATCTGAAAATATAGCAATTAGCACATTATGTGATTGTTTTGATTATTTTGTTGAGAAGAAGTTTGGTGATATGAGGATAGAAAGTAAATTCTTCAGTGAAATGCTCCTAAATCTTATTCAAAGAAAGGTAAAGAAAAATTTCTGCGATTTTGGTAGGTTTGCATCAATTACTCCAGAAGGTGATATATACCCTTGTACACACTTTGTTTATAACGAGCAGTATAAGATAGGCAATATATATAAAGAAAATATTGATAAAGAATTAATAAATAAGTGCATTGAATCAAGTAAAGCAAATTATGAACCTTGTAAAAGTTGCTGGATATTAGGACTTTGCGCAGGAGGATGTAAGGGAAGTGCTGCGTTTTATAATAATAATGAAATATTTATTAATGATGAATACTGCAATACAAGATATAAAATAGCAGAAAAAGCAATGATTAAAATAGCAGATCTTTATTTAGAAGATAAGCTTGAGGAAATTACTAATAAACTTATTGATGCTGAAAGCCAAAAAATATCTCCAAACCGATGGAGATAAAAGAGGGGGAAATAATATTGTATGAAATTAAAGATTTGCATGTTCGTTTAACTTCTAGGTGCAATTTGAATTGTCTCCATTGTTATGCAGCAGATTGGTTTACTGAAAAATATGAGCTGGATTTTCAAACAGTAAAATCAATTATTACTCAAGCTGTAGATTTAGGATGTGAAATAGTTACTTTTACTGGAGGAGAGCCATTAGTTCATGAAAATATATATGATTTAATTGCATTTTGTATGGAACTTGATTTGAAAGTGTCAATAGAAACTAATGGGACATTAATAGATGAAAATATGCTTATAAAGATTCCTAAACCTGATAAAATATCTTTTAAGGTTAGTTATGATGGAGAAAAAATGCGTGATAATCTGAGTGCAGACATAGTAAAAGATAAGCTTAAACTATTAGTTAAGCATGGTTTCAAAGTAAAAGCTCAAACTGTAATTACACAAATTAATGTTGGTAATGTAGAACAAATTTTTGATTTTACTCAAAGCCTAGGTATAATTAACCGTGTATTTTTAGGACATAGTAGGACAGGAAACGCAAAAGAATTACCGCTGTTTAAGGTTGATGAACTACTTAAACTTAAGGAGAGATTACTTCAAAAATACTCACATCTTACAATAGAGTTACCTCCTAGGCTTTCAGGAAAATACCAAAAAGGTTGTGGTTGGGGAGTATCAAGATGTGAAATAATGCCAAATGGAGATGTTACTTCTTGTGCTCCACTTACATTTGCTAGAAGAGATTTTATTGCAGGAAACATTAAAGAAAATTCTTTAGAGGAGTTATGGAACAGTAAACACTTTATAACTATTAGAGAATTAAAACAAGAACAATTCAAAGGAATTTGTTCAACCTGTGAATTCTGGGAAAAATGCAGAGGTTCATGCAGATCAATATCTGCTTCTATTGGCGGAGATATATTATCACCATATCCTTATTGTGAACAGCTATCATTACAATGTCAAAGTATAAGTAATGATTAGATTTATATGCAGCATAAGAGAGTAAATTTTATATACTGAAATTAGTAAATGGGTAGCATCAAAGATTATTAATATCTTTGATAATACAATATAAATGAGGAGGTGAAATTATGAAAAAATATGAAGCTCCAAAAGCTCAAAGAATAACGCTTCCAGCAGCTTTAGCATCAGACGTATGCATTATGAGGTAACTTTTATTTTGAACAGACAAACTTTATTGTTTGTCTGTTCTTGAAATATCAAAAAAAGAGGTGATTTTATGGAGGATATTATTGAAATCAAACAAAGAAATATTACAATTGAGAAAAAAGATATTTTAAAAATATTAAATTATAAAAAGGAAGATATTATTTTTTTGAGCGGGTCATTAATAGAAGGGATGAATAATAAGCTTTCAAAAGGAATGGGCAACAAATTATCAGATATAGATGTATTTATATTATCAGGTAATATAAATGAAATTAATAAATCACTATTAGACTATGATAGAGCTCATATAAAAACTCAATTTAAAAGACTATATGGAGTAAGCATCGATATTGAAATATATTCAAAACCAGTTGTATTGGATTTAATGAATCAACTTAATATATATAATTTTAGTGATAATATAAGAACATTTAATATTTTAAAAATGCCTAAAGGCTTTGATTTATTCAAATTCACTTCATTTATACATAGATTTTTAAATGGTATTCCTATTTGGAATGAAGATGGATTTAATGAAGTTAAAACTGGTTTTAATCAAAAAAATTATTTTAAGCTTATGACCAGGATATCAATTAATAATGTTGACATAAATTATGAAGATGTGATAGGTAATATTGAAAATAAACAATTTGAAGTTGCTGTTAACGTAGCAAGAAGTATATTACTTGAAACAATGAAAGCATATATCTTTTATATGAAAACGTCTCTTGATAGAGATAAATGGATTCCAATAAAACTCAAAAATTTGGCAGAGCATGATGAAGAAGCTTGTAAAGTATATAGAAAGTTTAAAAATTTATATTTTGAAGAAAAGCTAGACAATGAAAAGAGTCTTAGAATTAATGCTGAAAAAATAATTGATTTTTCAAATGAAATAATAAACAAAATTGGACAAGATGGGGAGATGTAAAATGAAAAATATTTTATATAAACGAAATATTGTTTATAGAGTAAGAACGATAAATAAACGAAACATTTTATTTGGAGGTAATCAATGTTTTGAATTGAATGAATTGGCATTATTAGTTTGGAATAGTTTAAACGGAGAAATTACTATTGATGAATTATCAAATAAAATATTAGAACAATATGATGAAGATAAAGAAGTTATAAAGAAGGATGTTAGTAATTTTATTGCTGAGATGGTAAAGGATAATGTTATTCTAGAAAGTGAATAGTTGTTATGAAAAATAAATTTGTGATGAATTATAATGAAATTTTATTGTGGTTTAGTGTGACTATATTAGTTATTATGTCATACCTGTTTGATGTAAAATATTTAATAATTCTTACCTTTGGGTTGTTGGAATTGTGTCAATTGCAAATGCTAAAAGACTTTATTTTAAAAAATATATAATTACTTCGACGCTTTTGAGAAGGAATGTTATATTATGTTGTTTCTTTTGCCATTGATGCTTAGCTTTATGCAAAGCATAGGGGAATGTACTTCACTTGATTAGAAGTCAGCTTATAAAAGTGGGGGTCTTTATGCGCTAAATAATCTGGATAGAATATTAAAAGAAATTTGAGAGGGGTTGTTTCAAAATGTTTTTTGAGACACCCCCTTTTTATATAATAGGAAATCATTAACTTTAAAATAGTGAATAAATATAATTTTCATTATGTTGAGGGCAAAATATACATTGAATATATTTATAATTGAAGATTTTGTTTCCTCAAATACAGAGCTTTAGATAGAAATTCATATAAATATTTTTCAATAATAAGGGAATGAATATTGTATAAATAAATTTAAAATTAAAATATAAGTATAATTATTACAGATTATCTAAAGAAAAAATTATCAAAATGATAGCAAGAAAACCTTTACAAGGACTAATATCTAATGATATTATTAAAATGAGATAAAAATATATCGAAATTATCAAAATGATACTATAGTATTAAATATATTTAGTTATCATCATGGTAGTATTGATATATATTCATTAAATACTATAAGATACCAATAAAAATCTAAAAAGGAGCTGAGAAGTTTGAAGAAAATAATTGTTGTTTTGCTTACAGTCTTAATGGTAGTATCTTTGTTTAGCGGGTGTACACCAAAAGAAAGTGAAGTAGTTAAATTAGCAATAGCTGCACCTTTAACAGGAGATTTTGCTGAATATGGTACTGGATTTAAAAATGCTGTTGAATTAATGGTTGAACAATGGAATTCGAAAGGTGGAGTACTTGATAAAAAAGTTGAAGTAGTAGTATACGATGACAAAAACAATGGTGAAGAAGCAGCTACAATAGCAGAGAAAATCATTGGGGATTCTGATATAGCAGGAGTTGTTGGTCACTTTGCGAGTGGTGTTTGTATGGCGGCTTCTCCAACTTATCAAGAAGCTGGTATAGTAGAAATATCTCCATCTGCTTCACATCCGGATTATTCAAGTGAAGGCGATTATATCTTCAGAAATAATACAGTAATAAATGTAGAAGCTAAAGAAGCAATTGAAATTGCAGTAAAAGCACTAAATGCTAAAAATATTGGTATATTATCAGTAAAAACTGACTGGGGAACAGCAACTGCAGGTATAGTTAAGGAAATTGCAAATGATTACGAAGGTGTAAAAGTAGTTGAGCATCAAGAAATAATTGATGGAACAGTTGATTTCAGTCCAGTTGTTACTGCATTTAATGAAGCTAAGCCGGATGTTGTAATAGTGGTTGGAATGTATAATGTTCTTGCTCCTTTTGCAACTCAGTACAAAGCGGTAAATCCTGAAATAAACTTTGTTGGATTTTCAAATGCTTATAGTCAAGAATTAATTAATCTTGGTAAAGAATATGTTGAAGGTGTTTATTTACCAGCAATATTCTTCCATGGTAGTGAAAATGAAAACATTAAGAATTTTGTTGAAGCTTATGAAGCTAAATATGGTTCAGCACCTAGTAGTTTAACAGCTCAAGCATATGATTCAGCTGGCATTATCTTATCTGCAATTGAGAATACTAGCTCAATAGATAGATCTGCTATTAAAGATGAATTATATAAAATTTCATATCCGGGAGTAACAGGTCAAACAACATTTAATGAAAAAGGAGATGCACAAAAAACATTTGCTTGGTTAAAAGTTGAAAACGGTGCTTTCGTTGAGGTATCAAAATAGGATGATTGAAAAAACCGAAGGGTGGGGATACTTTGCTGTTTCAACAGATATTTGACGGATTAACTTTGGGAATGGTTTATGCACTAATAGCTGTAGGATACTCACTAGTTTTCGGTATATTAAGATTGGTAAATTTTTCTCATGGCTCAGTTTATGCATTTGGTGCCCATATAGCTCTTGTAGTTGCAGTTTCAATGCAATGGGGAATATTTCCTGCATTACTAATTAGTATAATTGCGACTGGCTTTCTTGGAATACTAATTGACAAACTTAGTTTAAAGCCTTTAAGAGAAAAAAAATCAAAACCAATTGCAGCGTTAATAACGACTATTGGTGTTTCGTATATAATACAAAATTTATTGATGATAATATTTGGAAGTCAAAGTAAATGGTTCCCTAAAATATTTAATTATGGAATTATAAAGTTGGGAAGTATCAGTGTGAATTCAACTCAATTATTTATTTTTCTTGTTTCTCTATTATTACTAATTATTCTAACAGTTATAATACAAAAGACTAAAGTAGGATTAGCTATGAGAGCTGTAGAACAAAATCCAAAAGCTGCTCATCTAATGGGGATAAACGTAAATTATATAGTTTCTTTTACTTTCTTCTTAGGTGGTGCATCAGCTGCAATTGCTGGAACTCTGATCAGTGGATATTATCAAGTTGTTTATCCAAATATGGGTTTCATTGCAGGATTGAAAGCGTTTTCGGCTGCTGTTTTAGGAGGAATAGGAGTATTATATGGTTCTGTTATTGGAGGGCTTGTAGTAGGACTATCTGAAAGTTTTGCAGTATCATATTTTGGCGGTGGATATAGAGATGCAGTAGCGTTCGTAATCCTTATTTTGGTTCTAATTATTAGACCAAAAGGTATATTTGGTAAAAAAGATATTACTAAAGTATAAGTAAAGGGGCGCAATATGAAGAATAAAATCATAGGAAATATAAATAGTTTAATAAATGTAATAGAAAAGAAAAAAACAGTAAAATATTCTGTATATGCTGCAGCATTGCTAATAATGTTTCTGATTCCCAAAATTGGTCTTCCAATGTTTATGGTAAGAATTTTAACCATGATTGGTATGTATGTAATTCTTTCATTAAGTTTGAATTTAATTACAGGCTATACTGGTCAAGTTTCAATTGGACATGCTGGTTTCTGTGCTATTGGTGCATATACATCTGCGCTTATCAGCTTGAATTTTGGGCTTAACTTTTTTATAACAGCTTTATTAGGTGCTCTGGTAGCAGGTATATTTGGTCTATTATTAGGGCTCCCGACTCTTAGGTTATCTGGAACTTATTTAACAATTGCAACATTAGGATTTGGAGAAGTTATAAGAATGGTCATACTCAACTGGGAAAGCTTAACTAATGGACCTTTAGGAATAACAAAAATACAAAGACCGGTATTTTTCGGAATTGAGTTAACGTCGCTCAATGGAGGATTATTTTATCTAGTATGGGTATTAGTTTTTATAACAACTGTAATTATATACAGAATAATTAGGTCAAAAATGGGCAGAGCTTTGATGGCAATCAGAGAAGATGAATTGGTTGCAACACTCATGGGTATAAAAACAACTAATCTTAAAGTATATGCATTTATTATATCAGCATTCTTTGCTGGATTAGGTGGTAGCTTTTATGCTCATATGATTAGATACATTGATCCGAATACTTTTACTTTTGATACTTCTATTATGATTATAAGTATAGTAATCTTTGGAGGTATGGGTACAATTAGAGGTATGTTTTTAGGATCGGCTTTACTGATTTCTTTCCCAGAAGCACTAAGATTTTTACAGGAATATAGATTTGTAGTGTTTGGATTGATATTAGTGTTAATGATTAGGTACAGACCTCAAGGAATTTTAGGTGGTCAAAGTAAAAGAGATTACAAAATGCCTGAAGGTGTTAACTTAGATAGCATAATGAAAGAGGGTTGATAATATGGCGTTGTTAGAAGTAAAAGATTTATCAAAACATTTCGGTGGCTTAAAAGCTGTTGATTCAGTAAGCTTTAAAGTAGAGAAAGGTGAAATAATAAGTATTATAGGCCCTAATGGAGCAGGTAAAACGACGATTTTCAACTTACTAACTGGTGTTTATAAAACAACTTCAGGAAAAATCATCTTTGATAATAAAGAAATTCAAGATTTAACTCCGCAAGAAATTGTAGGTCATGGTATTGCAAGGACATTTCAAAACATTAGATTATTTAAAGAGTTAAGAGTAATAGAAAATGTTTTGATAGGTATGCATATTAAAACAAATTATAATTTTCTTGATATTTTACTAAGGACAAAGAAATATAAAAAACAAGAAGTTGAAAAAACCATTGAGGCAATAAGAATACTAAAATCTATAGGTTTAGGAGATAAAATTAACAACTATGCTATGAATTTGCCATATGGAGATCAAAGAAGATTGGAAATAGCAAGAGCTATTGCAACGAATGCAAAAATTATATTACTCGATGAGCCAGCAGCAGGCATGAATCCACAAGAATCTGAAAATTTGCTAAATTTCATTAAAGAACTTAGAGATAAGGGATATACGATTATTCTAATCGAGCATGATATGAAGGTTGTTATGAATATTTCCGACAGAATATATGTAATAGATTATGGTAAGAAAATTGCTGAAGGTTTGCCACAAGATATTGCAAACAATCCAAAGGTTGTTGAAGCATATCTAGGAAAAGAGGTGTAATTAGATGCTTAAGATTGAGAATTTACACACTTATTATGGGAATATTCATGCTTTGAAGGGAATTGATTTAGAAGTAAATCAAGGCGAAATTGTTACTTTGATTGGTAGTAACGGTGCAGGAAAAACTACTACTTTAGCTTCTATAACAGGACTATTGAAGTCAACAAAGGGAAAAGTTATTTACGAAGATAATGATATAACAAACAAAACTCCTTCTGATATTGTTAAAATGGGAATAAGCTTATCGCCTGAAGGTAGAGAGGTTTTTCCGCAATTATCAGTAGAACAGAATTTAAAATTGGGAGCATTTATAAGAAATGATAAAGAAGGAATAAAACAATCTTTTGATAGAGTTTACGATTTATTTCCAAGGCTCTTTGAGAGAAAAAAGCAAACTGCAAAAACACTAAGTGGTGGAGAACAGCAGATGCTTGCTATTGGCAGATCCTTAATGGCGGAACCAAAACTGCTTATGTTAGATGAGCCGTCACTAGGACTTTCACCAAATCTTGTTTTAATGATATTTGATTTAATCAAATCAATAAGTGAGCAGGGTACGACGGTTCTATTGGTAGAACAAAACGCAAATATGGCATTATCTATTGCTGATAGAGGATATGTTATTGAAACTGGTAAAGTAACAATTAAAGGTAATGCTAAAGATATGCTCAATGATGAAAACATCAAAAAAGCTTATTTAGGAAGCTTATAAATAAAATAAAAGAATGGAGGAAAAGATAATGAAAGAAACAATGAAAGAAACATATACTAAACAAGAAGTAATAGATATTTTAAGTGCAGCAATAGAAGATAGAGCAAAGTGGTTTTATTTAGTTCTTAAATATGCAAAAGAAGAGGGAGCAGATGTAAAAAAAATAGCAGAAAAAGCAATTTGGGATTTTGGTGTAGACAAAGGAAATAAATTTGGTCCTAACTGTAAAACTGCTGATGAATTATTAAATAAAATACACAGTGGACCTGCAATAGGAGCATTTTCAATGGAAATAATCGAAGAAGGCGAAGACAAAAGTGTTATGGAATTTTCAAGTTGTCCATTAGTTGACCAATGGAAAAAGTTGGGATGTTCAGAAGAGGAAATAGGTACATTATGTGATTATGCTTCATGTGGTGATTTCGGTTTAGCAAGTGTTTCTCCTGATCTTAATCTTGAATTTGATGAGCTGTTAAGTAAAGGTGGAAAATGCTGTAGAATGATTATAACAAAAAAATAATCTATTACTAGAGGTGTTTATGATGAAAAAAATTATTAACCATCCGGACAATGTTGTTTCTGAAATGCTGATGGGTTTAGAAAAATCTAATCCTGATGTGGTGTATTTTAGTGAAGTTGAAGTAATAGCAAGAAAAGAAAAAAAGACTAACAAAGTAGGTTTGGTTTCAGGTGGAGGAAGTGGTCATGAACCCGCTCATGCAGGATATGTTGGATATGGAATGCTTGATGCTGCTGTTAGTGGAAATGTATTTGCATCTCCAAGTCCTGACAGAGTTTTAAAAGGAATTCAAGAAGCTGATACAGGTGCAGGAGTACTTCTTGTTATTAAAAATTATTCTGGAGACATCATGAATTTTTCAATGGCTAAAGATTTAGCTGAAATGGAAGGTTTAAAAGTAGAAACAGTAGTAGTGAAAGATGATGTTGCTGTTGAAGATAGCACTTATTCAACAGGAAGAAGAGGAATTGCAGGAACTGTCTTTGTGCACAAAATAGCTGGGGCTAAAGCTGAAAAAGGAGCTTCATTAAAAGAAGTAAAAGAAACAGCTCAAAAAACCATAAAAAATGTTAGAAGTATTGGAATGGCAATGACTCCATGTATTCTACCTGCTATAGGCAAACCGGGTTTTAATTTAGATCACAATGAAGTTGAAATTGGAATGGGTATTCATGGTGAACCTGGAGTTGATAGAACAAATTTAAAAACAGCTAAAGAATATGCAGAAATTATGGTTGAAAAAATATTAGCTGATTATGATTATTCAGGTTCAGAAATTGCATTAATGATTAACGGCTTAGGAGCAACTCCTTTAATGGAATTGTATATTCTAAATTATGAGGTTACCAAAATACTTGAAGATAAAGGAATAAAGCTTTATAAAACATTTGTAGGAAACTTCATGACATCATTAGAAATGAGTGGATGCTCGATAACATTTCTTAAACTTGATGACGAACTGAAAGAATTATTAGATTTTGAATCAAAAGCTCCGGGATTGAGGGTGTAAATATGAAAAAGGGATTAAATACGAAAGACGTAGTTGAAGTTTTGAAAAGAATTGCTAAACGTATAGAAGAAAATAAAGACTATATAACTGAATTAGATGCAATATTGGGAGACGGAGATCATTGGGCTAATATGAATATGGGCTATCAAAAAATAGTTTCTATTGAAGATGAGCTTTTAAAATTAAACTTGGCTGATTTATTAAAAAAAATTGGTATGACTCTTATGTCAACTATAGGAGGGTCATCAGGTGTGTTATATGGCGTAGCGTTTATAACAGCTCATAAAAGCTTAATTGATGTAGATGAAATAGATGAGCTAAAAATCTATGAGGTTTTAAATAGTGGTTTAAATGCTATGATGGAAAGAGGAAATGCTAAACCTGGAGATAAAACTATGATAGACACGTTGTATCACGGCGTAAAAGCATATAAAGAATCTCTAGATAATAAAGAGAAATTTGAAACTGCAATAAACAAAATGGTAAAATCAGCTGAAGAAGGAATGAAGAGTACGAAAGATATGGAAGCTGCAAAGGGTAGAGCATTCTACAGAAATGATAAAGGTGTTGGTCATATAGATCCAGGTGCTGTAACAATGTACTATCAATTAGAAGAACTTGCCCAATATATTTTGATGTGATATGATAGAGCATATGTTTATGCTCTATCATAAATATATACTAATTTTGATATTGAGAAGTAGAATTTTCTATTATCAACTCTTAGCTAATTTTAGTGCCTTGAGTAAATCGAAAGGAAGTATGTTGATATGAAACTTGAATTGATACAGGATACTGTTGTAAGTATAGCAGAAGCTATAGCGAATGTTTTAGACATAGATGTTATTATAGTTGATCATGAGTGTAACATTATTGGTAACACATATAAGCATATGGTTAGCAGTGAAATAATAGTTGATGAAAAATCTGTAGTGGGACAAGTTATTGCTACAGGGAAAGCTGCTTCATATATAGATATAAATCAGTCGTTGCAGTGTCGTGAATGTCAATATTTAAATGATTGTATTATTCAAGGAATGATAGCAGTACCTATTTATTATGAAAATGTAGTTATTGGATCAATAGGTACTATTATTAAAGATAAAAATGTTCAAGAGAGAATAAAATTAAATATAGATGGAATAGTATCTTTTTTAGAAAAAATGGCAGATTTAATTAGTAGTAAGCTCAAAAATATCGAAGATTATAAGAAAATCGAATTAATAAATAAAGAAAAAGAGTTAATTATTGAAACTATTACAGATGGAATAGCTTTTATAGATAATGAAGGTAAGATTATATATTCGAATAATGTATTCAAGGAATATTTTAATGTAGATTCATCAATAATTAATAAAAAAATAACAGATATAGTACCTCATAATGTTATAGAAAGATTTTTATATAACAGAAAAAATATATTTAATAAAATAATTACAATAGATAAATATAACGTAGAATTCAAAGGGTTAATTACATGTGTTAATACAAAAGTGAATGATGATGTTTTTGGAACTCTAATAATATTAAAAAAAATAGAAGTAGCATACAAAGTTATAAATGAATTGTCTAACAATAAATCTCTTGCTACATTTGATGAAATTATTTGTAAAGACGAAACAATAAAAAACATAATAAGAGAAGCAAAAAAAATTGCAATTACAGATAATAATATATTAATAAAAGGTGAAATTGGTACTGGAAAGAAAATGTTTGCAAATGCAATTCATAATTTTAGCAGCAGAAAAGATAATTACTTCTTTGTTTTGAACTGTAATGAAATATCTAGAGACAATTATCTGCTAGAACTTTTTGGTATAAGCAAAAATGGAAAAAATATTGGAAAATTTCAGTTGGCGAATAATGGCACAATAGTATTTGATGAAATATGTGAGTTGCCTTTAAATATACAAAATGATTTACTTAATTATTTAAATACAGGACAAATTGAATTAGAAAAAGGTGTTATTGTAAAAGATATAGATGTTAGAATTATTGCTACGACTAGTAAAAATATAGAGAAATTAGCATTAAATAGAGAGTTCAATGAAGAATTATTTTATAGATTAAATTCAACGAATATTTCAATTCCACCTCTCAAGGATAGAAGCAGAGAAGATTTTGATATGCTTGTAAAACATTATATTAATGTATTTATAAATCTTTTAAATAAGAAAGATATAGAAATTAATGAAGATGGATTAGAAATACTATTTAAGTATCAGTGGAAAAGCAATATAAAAGAACTGAAGAAGATAATTGAGAGAATTGTGTATCAGACAAATGAAAATATTATTAGTGAAACACTGATTAAGAAGACACTTAATATATTTAGTAGAAATAAAAAAACAGTAAAGATCAAGAAATTTGATGAATATGAAAAAGAAATATTAGAAAACGCTTTAATGCAGTATGAAGATAGTAAGAATGGAAAATATATAGTGGCTGAAAAGCTAGATATAGGAATAGCAACATTGTACAGAAAAATTAAGAAATACAATCTTTAATTTTGATCTTAATTTTGTCAAAATTACTAACTACTTAAATAATAAACATGACTTAATTCTTATGCATTTTTTAGTCCTTAATTAAAGAATAAACTTTAAAGTCCCTTAATTTTAGAATAATTCTAAATTAGGGCTTTTTTTAAGCTGAGAATCCAAATTTATTTTGTGTGTATTGCTACTCCTAGGAATAAAAGTGGGTAGGAGTTTCATATATAAAAATTATAAATATATATGGCTAAACATGTATTATTCTTTAAGTTATTAATAATTTGATAGTCTAATATTTTGTATTATATAGTAACATAAAAGCACCTGATTATGATGCAAGAAATAGAAAACGTGTTGCATATCACTATTTTATATCTAAAAATTAATAGTAATAATATAACGGGATTAATAAAATGCAAAATCATAATACTATATCAAAAATTAAATTCATTATATATAAATTACGTCAACGTGACTTGGAAAAAGTTATGTTACTAAATTTTATTCTTTATAAAGGACTAACTGAAAATGAAAATTATAAAGTTCATGAAACTAATAAATAATGCTAATATGTAACTAAAACAATTTTGTTATAGGATAATAAAAAATATTAAATCTATATAATATTATACAAATAATAGCAAAAATATTGAAGCATAATTTAATATTCTACTATATAAAATATAGTTATTTTCACATGTCATTTAATGAATAAAATCTCTTGACATACTATAAGTATACAAGTATAATTGTATACAATAACTAATTAAAATGACGTAACAAATTAAAAACAATTCATAACAATGGAAAATATAACCAAAGGAAGGGTTCAAATAAATGAAAGGAAGGTTTGTATGAAAAAAAGCTTAGTATATAAAATACTAGAAAAAAACCTATTAGAGGGATTATTGAAAGAAGGAAAAGAAGTCTCAATTAAAGTTAATCAGACATTAACACAGGACTCAACAGGAACAATGGTTTATTTACAATTAGAATCTATGGGGATAAAAAACATCAAAACTGATTTATCTGTAGCATATATAGATCATAATACACTTCAATCTGGATTTGAGAATGCTGATGATCATGAATTTATTAAATCAGCGGCTGCAAAATATGGGATTGTATTCTCTAAGCCGGGAAATGGCATATGTCACCAATTGCACCTAGAGAGATTTGGTAAACCGGGAGATGTGTTAATTGGTTCAGATAGTCATACTCCTACGTGTGGTGGTCTTGGAATGCTAAGCATAGGATCAGGAGGGCTAGATGTTGCAATAGCAATGGCAAAAGGGTATTACTATTTGAAGGTTCCAAAGATACTTAACATTGAATTAAAAGGGAAATTGAATTCATGGGTATCTGCAAAAGATGTAATATTATATGTATTAAAGGAATTAAGCGTCAAAGGTGGAGTAGGATATATAGTTGAATATTCTGGTGAAGGTGTAAAAGAACTATCAGTAACGGATAGAGCAACAATTACAAATATGGGAGCGGAACTTGGTGCAACGACTTCAATTTTTCCAAGTGATGCTGTAACTAAAGATTTCTTAATAAAGCAAAATAGAGAAGCTGATTTTACTGAAATATATGCAGATGAAAATGCAGTATATGATAAAAAAATAATAATTAATTTAGAAGATATAAAACCAATGACTGCTAAGCCACATAGTCCTGATAATGTTGTTTGTGTAAAAGACATAAATGAATTAAAAGTTGATCAGGTTGCAATTGGAAGTTGTACTAATTCTTCATATACTGATTTAATGAAGGTTGCTAAAATTTTAAAGGGTAAAAAAGTTCATCCTGACGTAAGTTTAGTTATTTCACCGGGCTCAAGCAATATAATTAAAATGATGTCAGATAACGGAGCTTTAGGTGATTTGATCTGTGCAGGAGCAAGAATACTTGAAGCAGCTTGTGGTCCATGTATTGGAATGGGACAGGCACCAAAGACAAATGCAATATCACTTAGAACATTTAATAGAAATTTTAAAGGTAGATGTGGTACAAAAAATGCTGATGTTTACTTAGTTAGTCCTGAAACAGCGGCTGTTTCAGCTATAACTGGATATTTAACTGATCCATCTAACTTTGGACAAATGCCTTTGGTTGATATACCAGATAAATTTGATGTTTATGAAAATTATTTTATATATCCAACTGAAAATAGAGATAATTTAGAGGTAATAATGGGTCCAAATATTAAACCATTCCCAGTTAATCAAGGATTAAACGAGATGATAAATGGAAAGGTGTTGTTAAAAACAGGTGATAATATTACCACTGACGATATAATGCCATCAAATGCTAAATTACTACCTTTTAGATCAAATATACCTGAGCTATCTAAACATTGTTTTGGGACTATTGTAGATAATTTTGATGAAAGAGCAAAGAATAATGATGGTGGAATTGTCATTGGTGGTGAAAATTATGGTCAAGGCTCAAGTAGAGAACATGCAGCACTTGTTCCTCTTTATCTTGGTGTAAAAGCAGTGATAGCAAAGTCGTTTGCTAGAATTCATAAAGCTAATTTGATAAATTCGGGAATAATTCCTTTAGTTTTTAAAGATAAAGAAGACTACGATAGATTTGATGAATTTGATGATTTAGAACTAGAAAATATAATAGAAGCACTTAATAATAAAGAAGAATTAAATTTAATTAATAACACTAAAAAAATTACTACCAAGTTAATATTTAAAGGTTCAGATAGAGATATAGAGATTTTAAAGTGCGGTGGATATTTAAATTATGCAAAAGGATTAAATAACTAACTAAGAAGGTGATTAAATGTATAATATAACACTCATACCTGGAGATGGAATAGGACCTGAGGTTACGGATTCAGCAAGGAAAATTATAGATGCAACTGGTGTAAATATAAAATGGGATGTTGTAAATGCTGGAGCAAGTGTATATGAAAAGAGGGGTGTACTAGTCCCAGATGAAGTTTATAGCAGCATAGAAAAAAATAAAATAGTTCTAAAAGGACCTATTACTACACCTATTGGATGCGGATTTAGAAGCATTAATGTAATGCTTAGAAAGAAATATGACTTATTTGCTAACATTAGACCTGTTAAAAAAATAAATGGATTAGTTACACCGTTTAATGATATAGATTTGGTTATATTTAGAGAGAATACTGAAGGACTTTATAGTGGTGTGGAAAATCAAAGGGACAACGACACTGCTGAGGCAATAAAAATAATAACTAGAAAAGCATCTATGAGAATTGCAAGAGAAGCTTTTATATATGCAAAAAATAACAATAAGTGTAAAGTAGCTGTAGTTCATAAGGCTAATATTATGAAGCTTACAGATGGACTGTTTTTGGATTGTGTAAGAGAGGTTTCTATAGACTTTCCTGAGATTGAATTACAAGAAGTTATTGTTGATAATATGTGTATGCAATTAGTGATGAATCCATCAAAATATGAAGTGATTGTAACTACAAATTTATATGGGGATATTTTATCTGATTTATGTGCTGGACTTATTGGTGGTTTAGGACTTGTACCTGGAGCAAACATTGGAAATGATATTGCCATATTTGAAGCAGTTCATGGAAGTGCACCAGATATTGCGGGCAAAAATCTAGCAAATTCTATAGCAGTAATTCTTTCTGGTGCAATGATGCTAAATTATATAGGCGAAAAAGAAAAATCGAATTTGATAATAAATGCTGTTCATAAAACAATAAGTGAAGGTAAATATCTTACAAAAGATTTAGGAGGAACAGCTTCTACTACAGATATGACTGATGCTATCATTGAAAACTTAAGATGAATTTAAAAATGAAACTAGCATAAAACAAATACGTTAACACGTATTTGTTTTAAATAAGGGGGTAAAAAAATTGACTAAAGACTCCTTTACAAAATTATTTGATGAGTTAACCATAATAGCCGAGAAGAATAATTTAATAAAACCGGAGTTATATAATATGTTTAATATTAAAAGAGGATTAAGAAATAGTAATGGAACTGGTGTTAAGGTGGGGTTGACTAAAGTTGGCAATGTACAGGGATATAAATTTGAAGATAATAAAAAAATTCCAATGGATGGTGAGTTATTTTATAGGGGTATAAAGGTTACGGATTTAGTTAAGGGATTTCAAGAGAAAAGACGATATGGATTTGAAGAATGTGTATATTTACTGCTTTTTGGAGAGCTCCCAACACAGACTAAACTTGATGAGTTCAATGAATTACTTGATGAATGGAGAATGCTACCTGAGGGGTATACAGAAAATATGATTCTTAAAATTCCTAGTAAGGATATCATGAATAAATTACAGAGAAGTATATTAGTACTATATTCTCATGATGATAAACCGGATGATACTAGTGTAAAAAACCTCTTACTACAAAGCATAAAACTTATAGCAAGATTTCCAACAATAATATCATATGGGTATCAAGCAAAAGTTCATTATTTTGATAAAAAAAGCTTATTTATACATTCTCCTCAAAAAGGTATAGGTACAGCTGAAAATATATTATTTATGATTAGGCAGGACAATAAATATACAAAAGTAGAGGCGGAAACACTAGATTTATGTTTAGTTATTCATGCAGAACATGGTGGGGGTAATAACTCTGCGTTTGCTACTCATGTTGTATCTTCCTCAGGAACAGATACTTATTCTGCTGTTGCATCAGCTGTTGGAGCCTTGAAGGGACCAAAGCATGGAGGTGCAAATATTAAAGTAAGGGAAATGATTCAAGATATAAAAGAGAATGCTACAAACTGGAAAGAAAGAGGTATACTCAAGGACTATTTATTAAAGATACTAAGAAAAGAAGCATTTAATAAAGAAGGCTTGATTTATGGTATGGGTCATGCTGTGTATACGAAATCTGATCCAAGGGCTGTACTTTTAAAGAAAAAAGCCGAGGAGCTTGCTATTGAAAAGGATGCAGTTGATGAATTTAATCTATATAAAAATATTGAGGATTTGACCATTGAAATATTTAAGGAATTAAAGGGACAAGATGCTATTATATGTGCCAATGTAGATTTATATTCTGGATTTGTATACGAGATGCTAAATATTCCAGAGGAACTTTACACACCTATTTTTGCTGCTGCAAGAGTACCTGGATGGTGTGCACACAGAATAGAGCAAATTGTTAGTGATAAGAAGATTTTAAGACCAGCATATGCAAATGTAGACATAGGTAGTAAATACATTTCGCTAGATCAAAGATAATTTTAAAGAGTATTGATGATTTTATAGAAAGAAAAGGAGATTACCTTTTTCTTTTTTATAACAATATTAATTTATTTTGATGTGTTACTCTATATAAAATCTTTGTATTGCATTTTCTTTAAAGAAATTAGTAATCTATATAATAAAAAATTCTGTAAAGAACTAATATAAATTATCCCTGATTATTCGAATAACTTTGAATAATATGCTGTAGGTTTCTGAA